>CANFHS010000248.1 GCA_947446835.1 Bacteriovoracaceae bacterium | reverse complement strand
GGACCCGCCGCGTGCGCGTCCGGAAGCCCTCGTAGCGCCGACCCAGCTCGAACGCCGCCAGGAGGCGCGAACGGGAAGCGGGCCCCAGGCCCGGCACGTCGCGAAGCGGAGGCTCGCCGGTGGACTCCATGGCCGTGAAGAAGGCCCGCTCCTGTTCGTCCTCGGGCAGGCCCGGCCCCGGCCGCTCCAGGACGCGCGCGGCCAGCTCCAGGCAGCCCACCTCGGGACCTCCTGAAGAGATGAGCAGCGCCACGCACTCGCGCAGGCTCAGCGCGCGTGGCCCCAGGTTCAGGCAGCGTTCGCGGGGGCGTTCGTTTGGCGGCAGTTCTCGGATCGTTCGGGAATCGCGCATGGAAAGCCTGTCCTTGGCAAGGAGCGGGCCCGCGCGTGCGCTCCAGGGCAGGGCGGGGCGGCAGGCTAGCGGACCTGCGGTCCGCCCGCCGGACGCGCCGAGGTCTCCACGTTCTTTTCGAAGTATCTTTCGGCCGTTTTCTGACCCTTTTCATTGAACTGGGTCCAGACGCCGGTCTTGAGGCCCTGGTCGAACTGGCCTTTCAGGATCAACCGGCCTTCGGCGTCGCGCTCTTCGTAATCCCCATGGTTCATCCATTTGCCGTCGATGAGCTTCTGGGTGCAGTGCTTGTTGTTCCGGAGCGGCGGAACCCAGCTGGTGTCGCCGGCATCGGCGCATGGCTTGCCGTGACTAGCGCAGGCTGTAATCAGGAGGAGTGAAGCCAGGAGAAGGCAGGGGAGAAGGACTGGGAGCAGGCGGGGCTTGGGCGGTCGCTGTCTCATCGGGTTCCAGGATGGCGTTCTCGGGCGCTTCCTGCAAGTCCGGGCTGGGGGAGGGTTCCGGGAACGGGGCATTCCAGTCGGGCCTTCCGCTTCCGTCGGGTGGACCCCAAAGCGGAGGACTGCCCGAGGTGACTCCGGGAACCTGGCCCGGTGCCTGGGTGTGCGTGATCACCTCTCCTGTGGACAGGTCGGTGGATTCCATTCCCACGCCCCCGCTGCGGACCACGCCCGACTCCTCCGCTCGGCTCAGGGCCCAGCCCATCAGCGTCAGGCCCAGCCCCTGCGTGAGCAGCAGGATCGCCAGGCCAAGCTTCATGCGGCTTCCTGGTGAATGCGGGGTCTCTCGTGGTTCTTCATCTCTTCCATCTGGCGGCCCAGCTCTTCCAGCTCATCGGGGGTGCAGGCGTCGCGGACGCGGGCCAGGAAGTCGGTTTCTTCCTTCTGGAGGTGCAGGTCCACGCGGTGCTGGAGCGACAGGATGCGGTCCACGATCTCGGTGCTTCGGGCCGGCATGTCGTCGATCTCGGTCAGGATGTCGCGGATTTCCTGATGGTCCTGGTAGGACTCGTCAACCAGGGTTTCGAAACCCCTTCGGCTCCGGAACAGCGGATAAAAGAAGGTCTCCTCCACCCGGGTGTGCAGATTCAGCTCGTCCCTCAGCCCCTGGAACAAGGCACGAACGTCCTTGAGATGCTCGGCGGCCCGGATGCGCTCGAAATAATTCCGGATCGTCTGGTGGTCGGCCTGGAGCAGGAAAACAGCGTCCATGAAAAGATCCCCCATCCGCAGCGGATGCAATTGGATTGAATGCAATCGAATTGGATGCAATAGACGCACCATGCCCAGTCAACCGGATGTGTTTGTGCTCTACGAGCGGGCCGTGCAAAGCCCCGCCATCCATGTGGAGCTCTTCCAGCAGCTTTACGGAGAAACCCGCCCGGGCAAGACGGCCCGCCGACTGCGCGAGGACTTCTGCGGAACGTTCGCCATTTCGTGCCATTGGGTGGCCGCCGACGAGAAGAACGAGGCCATCGGCGTGGACCTGGACCCCGTGCCGCTGCGGTCGGGCCGGGAACGGAACCGCACCCGGCTTTCGACGGCCCAGCGCAAGCGGCTGGATATCCGCCAGGAAAACGTGCTGACCGTCCGGACCGGGCCGGTCGACGTCATCGCGGTCTGCAATTTCTCGTTCTACATCTTCAAGAAGCGCGCGGAGCTGCGCTCGTATTTTGCCGCCTGCCTCAAGGCGCTCGCCAGGAACGGCATCCTGGTCCTCGAGATGTCGGGTGGGCCGGGCATGGTCGAGACCACGCGCGACCACAAGCAGATCCGCCGCAAGGACATGCAGCCGTTCCAGTACACCTGGGACCAGAAGAGCTTCGACCCCATCACCCACGACGCGAAGTACGCCATCCACTTCAAGCTGCGCGACGGGACCCGCATCCGCGACGCTTTCACCTACGACTGGCGCCTCTGGTCCATCCCGGAGGTCCGGGAAATCCTCGAGGAGGCGGGCTTTGCCCGCAGCATCGTTTACTGGGAGAAGGAAGTGGACGGCGAAGGCACGGGCGAATACGTGCCCATGGAGCACGGCACGAACGACTACGCCTGGTGCGCCTACCTCGTCGCGGCCAAGTGACCGATACGGGTGCCTTCATAGTAGAAGGCCAGGATCTTCCCGGCGCTCCAGCCCAGCTTGTCGGCCAGCGCGCGGGTTCCTTCCTGGGACAGGCCCACGCCGTGGCCCCAGCCCCGGCCGATGAGGCGGAAGGCGGAGCTTCCGGCAATGCGCTCCACGCGGAACAGAGTGGAACGCAGTCCGAGTGCCAAGCGGAAGTCGAAGGCCGGAACCGGGTGCGGCACTCCGTCGCCCATCGTGAGCCACACGCGGCTGGCGCGTCCGCTCTCGAAGCGCTCGGAGTCGCGGACCTGCAGGTCCTGGATTTCCACGCCATAAGGAATCAGCCCGCGTTCCTGGAGTTTGCCCAGGATCGTCTTCTGGGGCAGGACGAGGTTCCAGTCGCTCAGCACCGCGTCGGCCGGGTACTGCTCCTTCTTGGCCACGCAATAAGGCAGATCGTCGCCCCACACATTGCCTGAGGCTTCGGTGTATCCGCCGCTGTCGCCCGAGAAGTACGCCTTGATGGGCTGATCCTGCCAGGTCACGATCTGACCCGCAGTGGCGTTGACGGCCTGGTCGGTGGCGGGAGTGGCTTTGCTCAGC
>CANFHS010000247.1 GCA_947446835.1 Bacteriovoracaceae bacterium | reverse complement strand
AGGCCAGGCTGGCCATGGCGGAGCGGATGCTGCAGCCCGTGGAAACCGTCACCGAGTTCAAGCTCCGGCTCCGCATGGCGGTCGAGGAAATCCTGTCCGTCCAGATTGCCGAGCCCGAAATCGCGCAGATCGTGCATCGTGAAATCGATTCGAACCTGCCGATCGCCAAGGAAACCTTCGAGGAAACCTTCCTCCAGATCTTCAAGGCCTGGGTGAGGTTTTTCCAGGGCGCCCAGAACCAGGGGTTCGTGAGGCCGGAAGCCGATCCCGGCATCCTGGCGCAGATCCTCCAGGGAGCGCTGAATTACTTTGTGCGGGTGGACCCGGTCCGGAACCGTTTTTTCGACAACACGATCAAGGACCCCTACCATCGCGCGCAGCTCATCGACAATTTCGTGGCCGTGTTCCTGGCCGGCTGCCTCAAGGATTCCAGGGAATGAGGACTTTCAACATGCGCAACTCCATCCTGTTTTTTTCGTTTCTTCTGGTGGCCGCTTCGGCCCAGGCCGAGGGCCCGTTCCTTTCGCTCGACGCCTTCCTGGGACAGGTCAAGCAAGGCAACCAGGCTTACCAGTCTTCGGTGCAGGTCACCGAGGGCGCCTCGCAGCGGGGCAGGGAAGGAAAGCTCATCTACGCGCCGTCGCTGACGGCCAATGCGCAGTGGGCGGACGACAAGTCTCCCAAGGCCAGCGTTCCCGCCCAGGGTGTCGAGACCCGCTACAATACCTACAGCCTGGGCGTGTCCAAGCTCTGGGACTTCGGCCTGATCTCCAAGCTTTCGTACACGGTCAATTACACGAACATCCGGGGCGCCAATTCGAACTTCCTGACCGTGCCCATCTACAACGAGTCCAAGCCCGCGCTCGAGCTCAGCCTGCCGCTGCTCAGGAACGGCTTCGGCTCGGAGAACGAGGCGCAGTCCGGCCAGATCGACTCCCAGACCGAAGCGGTCCGCGCCGGCGAATCCTACAAGGTCAAGCTGCTGCTTTCGCAGGCCGAAGCCGCCTACTGGCGCCTGGCCGCGGCCCGGGATGTGCGGCGCGTGCAGCGCGAGACCCTGGACCGCGCCACCAGGATGGTGGAGTGGACCTCCCGCCGCGTGGGTTTGCACCTGGCCGATGAAAGCGACCTCCGCCAGACCGAGGCGCTGGAAAGCCTGCGACGCATTGAACTCCAGGCCGCGATCGACGAAGAGCGCATGGCCAGCCGAGCCTTCAACGTGGCACGTGGAACGGACTCCGACACGGTGGCCGAAGAGGTGCTGAGCCTGGAAACCCAGGTGCAGGGGCGGACCCGGATTCCCGAACGCCAGGGCCGACGCGAGGACACCCAGGCCGCCCTGGCGGCTGCGAAGGCGGCCGAGCTGGCCGCGCGGGTGGGGGTCGAGAAGAACCGTCCGTCGCTCGACGTCTACTCCACGCTGGGCTTGAACGGCAAGAACGTGGCGCTGTCGCAGGCCGTGACGGACTCCCTGGCCATCACGCAGCCCACGACCGCCATCGGATTCCGCTTCAGCATGCCCCTGGATCTGGGACTGACCGGCGACGACCGTGCCGGTTACCGCAAGGAGGCCATCGGCGCCGACCTGAAGGCCAGCCGGGCGGTTTTCGAGGAGGACACCACCTGGCAGGACCTGGTGCGGCGTTATCACGAGTCGCTGGTGCGCCTGGAGCTGCTCCGCAAGCTCGAGGAGTCCCAGCGCATCAAGTTCACCTACGAGCGCGACCGCCAGTCCCGCGGCAAGAGCACCGTTTTCGTGGTGCTGCAGTTCGAGCAGGACTACAAGGCCGCGCAGGTCACCCGGCTGCGCGCGGAAGCCGAGTTCCTCACGCTCGTCGCCTCGATGAAGACCTGGTCCAAATGAACCTTTACCTGCGGCTCCTCAAGATGATGCTCCTGGCGCTCTTCACCGGGCCCCGGTTGGGCGCGTTTGACGAATCGCGGATCCGGTTCCGCTGCTGGCCCAGCGACCTGGACCTGAATCGCCACATGAACAACGGCCGCTACCTGACGCTCATGGATCTGGGCCGCATGGATCTGACCCTGCGCTCAGGCCTGATCCGGGCCATGCTCCAGAAGCGCTGGAACCCGGTGGCCGGCGGAGTCACCATCCGTTATCGGCGCCCCATCCGGCCTTTCGAGAAGTTCGAGGTCCGCACCCGGCTGCTGGGGTGGGACGAAAAGTGGTTCTACATGGAGCAGCGACTGATGGGCCAGGAAGGCAAGCTGGCTTCCGTGGCCCTGATCCGGGCCCTGTTCGTGGGGCCCGCGGGCACGGTGCCGCCGGGCGAAGTGGGCAAGGCCATGGGCAACGATGGACCTTCGCCCGGGCTTCCCGAGTCGGTGCTGGCCTGGAAAAAGAGCGAGGAGCTTCTGGCATGAGTCATCCAATGCGGAATCGGAAGGCCTTGTGGATGGGGCTGCTGCTGGCGCATCCCGCTTTCGCGGCGGACCTGCATGAGGCGTATCGGTCGGCGCTGCAGCGGACCGAGTCCGAGCGCATCCAGGAAGCCCAGCAGGCGCAGACTGAAGAGCACGTCAAACAGGCGCGGGGCGGCCTGCTGCCCACGATTTCCTTGAGCGGGGTCTACACCCGTCAGGACCGGCCCAGCACGGTCACGACCAATGCCTTCACCCGGCCCGACCAGCGTTCGGTCAGGGTCGTCGGTACCCAGCCGGTGTTCAAGGGGTTCCGCGAGTATGCGGGACTTCGGCAGACCGAGGCCTTGAACCGGGCCCAGGAAAGCCTGGTCCTGCAGAACCGCCTGACCGTCTATTCTTCGGTGGGCCAGGCATTTTACGGCGTGGCAGCCGCGGAGCAGGACCTGCGCGACCTGCGCGAGCTGCTCGACCTGTCCAGGAAACGCGAAGTCGAGATCGCCGAGCGCGTCCGGATCGGGCGCAGCCGGCAAGGGGATCTGCTGTCGGCGCAGTCGCAGGTGGCATCCGTGGAAGCCCAGGTCCAGGTGGCCGAGGTCACCCTCGAACAGGCGCGCGACACCCTCCTCTACGTGACCGGTCTGGAGCGCACCACGCGCCTGGACCTGGACAAGGAGCCGCCCCTGCCCGAAAAGCT
>CANFHS010000246.1 GCA_947446835.1 Bacteriovoracaceae bacterium | reverse complement strand
GGCGCAGATGACGTGCGCGGTAGGCCCGACCTTTTCGCGGATCTTCTGGACCTGCTCCTCGGCCAGCTCTCCCATGTCCCAGTCGGGGCGGATCCCGGCCAGCTCGAGCACGAAGTGCCTGAGGATGTCCTTGCCGCCTTCGGTGTGGGTCACCTCGGGATGGAACTGGAGCGCGTAGAGCGCGGCTTCCGGATTCTCCATGGCGGTCAAGCCGCCGCTCTCGCTCTTGCCGGCCACGCGGAAGCCGGGAGGCAGGGCGCGCGTCTCGTCGCCGTGGCTCATCCAGGCCTGGAACAGGCGCGGGCTTCCGGCCAGGATCCGGGCGCCTGCCTCAGGCAGCACTCCCATGCGTCCGTACTCGCGGACCTGGGCCTTTTCGACCTTGCCGCCCAGCCGATGCGCCAGCAGCTGCATGCCGTAGCAAACCCCCAGCACCGGGGTGCGCGTCTCGCGCTGCCACTCCACGAAGCCCCGGGGAAGGTCGGGGGCGCCTTCGTCGTAGACCGAGTTCGGTCCGCCCGACAGGATCACGGCCCGGGGCGAGTATCCCTGGATGCGCTCCAGCGAAGCATCGCCGGGCAGGATGAACGAGTACACCCCCAGCTCCCTCACCCGGCGGGCGATGAGCTGCGTGTACTGCGAGCCGTAATCCAGGATGATGACGGTGGCGTGCGAAGGCTTCATGGTTTGGCACTCAGGCGGTAGTTGGGGGCTTCCTTGGTCACCGCGATGTCGTGAGGGTGGCTTTCGGTCAGGCCCGATTGGGTGATGCGGATGAACTTGGCGGACTGCTGCAGCGCCTCGATGGTCGCGGCTCCGCAGTAACCCATGCCGGCACGCAGGCCGCCCATCAGCTGATGGACGTTGAACGACAGGCTGCCGCGGTAAGGCACGCGGCCTTCGATGCCTTCGGGAACCAGCTTGCCGACCTCGTCCACTTCACCCTGGAAGTAACGGTCCTTGGCTCCTGCCCCCTGTTGCATGGCTCCCAGGGAGCCCATGCCCCGGTAGGTCTTGTAGGTGCGGCCCTGGTAAAGGATGGTTTCGCCCGGAGCCTCGTCGGTTCCGGCAAACAGCGAGCCGATCATCACCGAATCCGCGCCGGCGGCCAGGGCCTTGGAAATGTCGCCCGAGAACTTGATGCCTCCGTCCCCGATGATCGGGATGCCGCGCGGCCTGGCCGCCCGCACCGCCTCGGAGATGGCAAAAAGCTGCGGCACGCCGATGCCCGCCACCACGCGCGTGGTGCAGATCGAGCCCGGGCCGATGCCCACCTTGACCGCGTCGGCGCCCGCTTCGATCAGCGCCAGCGTTCCTTCGTAGGTGGCCACGTTGCCGCCCACCACGTCGGCGCGATCGCCCAGGCGCTTCTTGTACATCGCCACGGCTTCGAGCACGCCGCGCGAATGGCCGTGGGCACTGTCCACGAAGAGCACATCGCAGCCGGCCTCGACCAGCGCCTCGGCCCGGCGCAGTCCTTCAGCGCCCACGCCCGTGGCCGCGCCCACCAGGAGGCGGCCGAACTTGTCCTTGTTGGCGAACGGGTAAGCCTGCTGCTTCTTGATGTCCTTGATGGTGATCAGGCCCTTCAGGATGCCCTCGCCGTTCACCACCGGCAGCTTCTCGATCCGGTTCTCCTTCAGGATCTTCTTGGCCTCGTCCAGCGTGGTTCCCTCGGGAACCGTCACCAGCGGCATCCGGGTCATGCGGGCCGACACGGGCTGGTTGAAATCCTCCTCGAAGCGCAGGTCGCGATTGGTGAGGATCCCCACCAGCTTCTGGCCCGCAGCCACCTTCTCGACCACGGGGACGCCCGAAATCTTGTAGGCGCTCATCAGCTTCAGCACCTCGCCCAGCCTGACGTGCGACTCGGTGGTGATGGGATCCAGGATCATGCCCCATTCGCTCTTCTTGACCTTCTCGACCTCGAACGCCTGCTCCTGGACGGTCAGGTTCTTGTGGATGACCCCGAGCCCGCCTTCCTGGGCCAGGGTGATGGCGGTCTTGGACTCGGTGACGGTGTCCATGGCCGAAGACAGCAGGGGCACGTGCAGCGGGATCCGGCGCGTCAGGCGGGTCGCCAGCTTGACTTCCGAAGGCAGCACCTCGGAATAGCCCGGCAGCAGCAGCACATCGTCGAACGTCAAGGCTTCCTGAAGCTCCATCACTGGCCGTCTCCTTCTTCAAAGTCCTCGAGGTCCTCGAGGTCCTGGTCGTTGCGGCCCAGGACCTGGGGTCCCCGGACCAGCGTCTTGTATTCCTTGATGTCGCCCACGTAGTTGGCGGCCGACTGCTTGAGGAAAGCCAGCTCCTCGGGCTTGAGGGCACGGGCCACCTTGGCCGGCGATCCCAGCACGAGCGACCCCGGCGGGATGACCGTCCGTTGCGTGACCAGCGCGCCGGCGCCGATGATGCAGTCGTCGCCCACCACGGCCTCGTCCATGACGATGGCGCCCATTCCCAGCAGCACCCGGTTGCCGATGGTGCACCCGTGCAGGGTGACCCGATGGCCGACGGTGACCTCGTCGCCCACGGTGAGCGGGCATTTGCGCCGGGTCACGTGGAGCATGGAATGGTCCTGGATATTGGTGCGCGAGCCGATCTTGATCCAGTTCACGTCGCCCCGGACCACCACCTGGAACCAGAGGCTCGATTCCGCGCCGATGTCCACTTCCCCGATCACGTCAGCCGAAGGCGCGATCCAGGCGGTCTCGTGGATCTGCGGCCATTTGCCGTGATGGGGCAGGATCATCCCCGGACCTCCGGCTCGGGCCGCGCTTCCGCGTAGCCCGCATCATGGTGCAGTTCGCCGACCAGCGACAGGCTGGTGGACCCGGTGATCTTCACCGGCACGACCCGGCCCACCAGATTGCGGGCATCGTCGGCCAGGAAGTTCACCACGCGATGGCAGCCCGTTCGCCCGGTCCAGACGCGGGCCCCTGCGGGCACCAGCGGCAAGGCCGCCTCGGCCGGCGCGGTGGCGGCACCGTCGGCCGAGTCACCCAGGTGGCCCGCGGCGCGCGCCAGGTTCTGGTTCTTGGCCAGGCCTTCCACCAGCAGTTCCATGACCTTGCCCACGCGCGAGGCGTAGCGGATCTCGGCGATCTTGAGCTGGTGCTTGAGCAGGCGGTTCAGGCGGTCGTTCTTGACGTG
>CANFHS010000245.1 GCA_947446835.1 Bacteriovoracaceae bacterium | reverse complement strand
TTGGCTTCGGCCGGAGCCTCCGCCGAGGCAGGCGCCGGGCCGGCCGCGGCGCTGACCGGGGCTTCGGCCAGGGGCTGGATGGCCACCGAAGGCAGCGAAACGCCGGTGCCCGGGCTGAACGCCACCAGGTTGCGCGGGCGGATGAGGTGCGGGTTCGTGATGGCGCCGTTGTTCAGGGCCCAGATCTTGGGCCAGTACTTGGGGTCTCCAAACAGGCGCTTGGAGATGTCGTACAGGGTGTCGCCCTTCTGGATCTCGTACTTCTCTTCCAGATGGGCGCCTGCAATGGACTTCCAATCCTCGTCCGGCACCGGCTTGAGCATGTCCGAAAGCGCCACTGCCTCCTGCTCCGGCGTGCGCTGCACGGCGGACCAGGAAACACCGGGTACCCACGCGCCCAGCACGGCAGCGATTCCGATCCAGCGGGTCAGGTTGGCCGGGGTGAGGTGGCGCTTCATGAAAGTCTCAATGCTCCGGGTGGGCCGGTAGTGTTGGCGGGGGCGCGTCCAGGTTGGTGGGCTCCACCGAAGCCGGCATCTTGCGCGATTCGATCACCGCCGGCTCGTTCTTGGGCGCGGGCGCAACCGCCGGGCTGGCCGCCGGGATCTCGGCGCGGGCCTCGGTCACGGGCGGTGCCTTCAGGGCCTGGTCGGCCACGCCGGCCGCGGCAGGAGACTGCGGGAACAGCGACAGCAGCAGCTGCCGGTGCCGGGCCGCCTCGGCGCCCTTCTTGAGCTGCTCTTCGGCCACGGCCAGCTGGCGCAGCGTCTGGGCCACATGGCTGGAGCGGTCGTAGGTGGTCAGCACGCGCTGGAACTCCTGCACGGCCAAGGTCCACTCCTTCTGGCGCAGGTAACTTTCGCCCACATGGAACTGGGCAGCGCCGGCCATCGGATGGTCCGGAAATTTTTCAACAAATGCGGAAAACCCCAGGATGGCTTCCGGGAACCGCGAAGCCCTGAAGTTGACCATGGCCTGGCGGAACTGGCTCACGGCATCGCCGCGATCCACCGGGGCGCCCAGCCCGCTCGAATCGGAGGGATGAGCAACGACCGCCTGGGCCTTGACCGGGGCGTCCTGCCGCATCACCACCACGTCGAACTTCTCGTTCAGCATGGACAGCTTGGCCTCGAGCGCCTCCAGGCGCGACTCCAGCCGGTGGACCGTGCCTTCCAGGGCCTGTGGCTGGCCCTTGCCAGCCGCCGACGCCGCTGTTGCTTCCGTTTCCGATTTCGGGATAGCACCAGCACAGCCCGTCCATGCGGTACTGGCCAGAATCAGAGCCGCCATCCCGGGCCGCGCAACCCAATCCTTGGGAATCATCCTTCAAGGATAAGGGGCACGTTCTTCCCAGGCAAACCAAATGAGCGAAGCCAAAGGCCAATCAGCCGCCCCCGAATCCGCAGTCGTCCGCCACATCCGGGTCAGCAAGGCCGAATCGGCATTCATCTACGCCATCTTCGAGGCCCACGAAGGGGTACTGGCCTACACCACCCTGCCCACGACCCCCGGGGTCCCCCACTGCGACCTGGTCCTGCAGATCCCCACGGGGATGCTGGAAGACGCCGAAATCCTGCTGCGCGGCCTGGGCGACCTGATCTACCCGCTGGACCCGTCGGAACTTTGACGGAATCCGGTGCCCGGGACCGTGACAGGTCCCCGCGGTTTGGCTAGACTCGGGGCCGGAGAAACCGCCATGACCTCGAAGCCCAAAGCCCCGATCCTTGCCGATTCCCTCCGCGCCTTCGGGCTCGAAGCGCTTCCGGTGGAAGCAGTGATGGCGACCGCCCTCAGGAACGGCGGCGCCCTGGCCGAGCTTTTCTTCGAGGACACCGCCTCCACCCGGGTGGTGATCGAAGGCGGCCGCATCGACAAGGTGGTCGACGGCATCGACCGCGGCTGCGGACTCAGGGTCATCTTCGACAACCGCCAGGTGTACGGTTACACCACCGACCTGACCGAGCGCGGCCTGACCCAGTTGGCCGAGACCTTGGCCTCGGCCGTGCACGCCAAGGCTCCCAGCCCCTCGCGCGACATCGAGTGGGGCCCCATGCGCAAGCCCGACGCCGTCATCGCGGCGCACCGGGTGCTGCGGTCGCCTCGCGCGCTCCCCCTCTCCGACAAGGTCGAGCTCGCCCGCCGCGGCGAAGCCGCCGCCCGCGCCATCCTTCCGGGGGCGCGCCAGGTCACGGCCATCGTCCTCGACTCGCTCCGCAAGATCCTCATCCTCAACTCGGACGGCGTCGTGGCACGCGACGAAAAAACCTACCTCCAGGCCGTGGTCCAGGTGGTGGGCGAAAAGGACGGCCGGGTCGAGACCGCCTATGAAAGCGATGGCGGCTACGTGGGGCTGGAGTTCTTCGACACAGTGACCCCCGAATCCATCGGCGAAACCGCCGCGCGCCGGGTGCAGATCCTGCTGGACGCCAAACCCGCCCCGGCCGGCACCATGCCCGTGGTGCTCGCGGCCGAAGCCGGCGGCACCATGATCCACGAGGCCGTGGGTCACGGGCTCGAGGCCGACCTGGCCTGCAACGGGCTTTCGGTCTACCAGAACAAGGTCGGCAAACCCGTGGCTTCGCCCCTCATCACCGTGCTCGACGACGGCACGATGCCGGGCCGACGCGGCAGCTACGCCTACGACGACGAGGGCACTCCTTCCCAGAAGAACGTCCTGATCGAGAACGGCGTGCTCAAGGGCTACCTGGTGGACCGCCTGTCGGCCATGAAGTTCGACCTGCCCGCCACGGGCAACGGCCGCCGCGAAACCTTCCGCTCCAAACCCATTGTCCGCATGACCAACACCTACATCGCTCCCGGCAAGGACGACCCCGAGCAGATCCTGCGCGACACGAAGTACGGCGTGTTCGTGAAGGCCATGGGCGGTGGCCAGGTCAACACCGTGACCGGCGACTTCGTCTTCGCGGTGACCGAAGGCTACCTGATCCGCGAGGGCAAGCTCGGCGAGCCCATCCGGGGCGCCACCCTGGTCGGCAACGGGCCTCGGGTCATGGAGATCGTGGACCGCGTGGGCAACGACCTGGGCTTTGCCACCGGCACCTGCGGCAAGGACGGGCAAGGCGCGCCGGTCACGGATGCCCAGCCCACGCTTCGCATCCCCGAGCTCACCGTGGGCGGCGAAGTCCCGATGGAAACCTACTTCGCCAAGCCCAACGGCTGAGGCGTCATGGCCC
>CANFHS010000244.1 GCA_947446835.1 Bacteriovoracaceae bacterium | reverse complement strand
AGCGCCAGGATCCAGGCGGGCAATCCGGCCAGGATGCCGTACTCCCCGAGCAGGAACACCTTGCCCGGGCAGCTCAGCCTGGAACTCATCCCGTCAGAAGGCGCGTGACCGCTCGGCAACACGGATCGCTTCCAGGATTTCCTTGGCGCGCGTCAGATTGATCTGCTTTTCGGTACGCAGCACCTCGTTGAGGCGTTCGCGCACCCGCGGAATTTCGTGGATCTCGGCGCCCGCCGCGATGGCCAGGTTGGCCGCATGGAGCTGCATGTGCCCCTTGACGATGCCCACCGTCGAAAGCGCGCGCAGGGCACCCAGGTTCTGCACCAGACCCACGGCGGCGCAGATGCGCGCCAGGTCTTCAGCCTTCTCGATCCCCATCATCTTGAGCGCCACGAGGGCCGTGGGATGCACGCGGGTCACCCCGCCCACCGTCCCCACCGCCAGGGGCACTTCGATGCGACCCACCAGGTCCGAGCCGTCCATCACCCAGTCGGTGACCGGCTGGTACTTGCCCGTGCGGCAGACATAAGCATGGATGCCGGCCTCGGTGGCGCGCCAGTCGTTGCCCGTGGCGATCAGGATGGGGTCGATGCCGTTCATCACCCCTTTGTTGTGGGTGGCGGCCCGGTAGGGATCCGCCTTGGCAAAAAGCGTGGCTTCCACGATGCCCTTGCCGAGCACCGGGTCGATGTTGCGGACGATGACTTCGGCGCCTGCCAGCTTGCCGTCCGTCAGGTTCGACAGGATGCAAAGGCCGACCCGCTCATGGGTCAGCTCTTCCACACGAGGCTTGAGCGCTTCACAGACCTGGTTGATGAGGTTGGCGCCCATGGCGTCGCACGGGTCGCAAAGGACGTGCAGCACCAGCATGGTGCCGTCGCCTTCGGCCCGCGGGATCTCGCGCACGGCGATGTCACGCACCCCGCCCCCGCGATTCACCAGGCCAGGAACGCAGGCATTGGCCAGGCCGATCAGCAGATCGCGCTGCTCGTGGAGGATCTTGCGGGCCGCCGCCACGTTGCGGACGCTGGGCAGCTGGACCTGGCCGATGATGAGACGGCCCTTGGAGTAGGTGCGGATCGAGCCTTCGGTGCGCACCCATTTCGCGGTTGCCGAAGCCGCGGCGATGATCGAGGTTTCCTCGACCGCCATCGGAATGAGCAGGTCCTGCCCGTCGATCTGGAAATTGGTGGCCACACCGAGCGGGATGGGGAAATAACCCACCACGTTTTCGATCAGGTGCTCGGCGATCTCGGCAGGAAGCGGGGTTTCGCCCGAAAGGACCTTCACGTCAGCGTCAGTGAGGCTGCAGAATTCCTTCAGGCGGGCCAGACGCTCATCACGGGTTGCCCGGTGAAACCCTTCCATCAACTTGCGCTTGTTTGCCATTTTTCACCCTTCTGGCGGAGCTCGGCCGGACTCCTGGAGCCGGTACAGAACAGGGCCACCTTGAGTTCAAATTCCTGAAGCTTCATCCAGTGTTGGAGGGCGTCAGGGCTATCCAGCGCGGCTTCGAGGACGGGCTTGGCATAACCGACCCGTACTGCTCCCAATGATAGCAGTTTAGCGGCATCCAGACCAGAGCGGACGCCGCCCGAAGCCCAGATCTCGACGCTCGAAGAAAGGCTTTGTTTTGCGTACGTTACGGCGGTCGCGGTGGGGATTCCCCAGGCTCCGAAGGTCAGCGAAGCCTGGTACTGCAGCTGGCCTCCCGGCTGATCCTTGGCGCGGGCCCCTTCGATCCTGCCCCAGTGTGTCCCGCCCAACCCACTCACGTCGACGGCAGCCAGCCCGACGTCGCGGAGACGGTCCAGCGTGGACCTGGAAAAGCCGCAGCCCGTTTCCTTCAGGACCACTGGAACCTCGAGGGACCGGCACAGCCGCTCCAGGGCGGGCAGAGCCCCCTTGAACTGGGGCGTGCCTTCGGGCTGCAGCGCCTCCTGGAGGGCGTTGACGTGCACGCAAAGCGCCTGAGGCTCCAGGGCTTCGACCAGCTGGCGGATGCGGTCCACGGGGGTCGAGATGACCTGGGCAATGCCGACGTTCCCGAACAGGGCCAAAGTAGGCCACTGGCGCCGGATTTCGGTCCAGCGGTCCAGATCCCCTTCGCCCGTCACGTCCAGCTGGCGCCGCTGGGATCCTACTCCCATCGCCCAGCCGCGCTCCGCGCAGGCCTGGGCCAGGCGGCGATTCAGCTCGGGGGCCTCCGGGTGACCGGCAGTCATGCCGGCGACATAGAACGGAGTGGGCATCGGGCGCCCCAGGCAGGGCGCTTCGAGGCTGACCTGCTCGAAATCGAGATCCGGAAGCGCCTCATGCTGGAGACGGACGGAGTCCAGGCCGGTCAGCCCGTGGGCCTGACTGGCAGAGTCCAGCGCATGGCGGATGTGGTCCCGCTTGCGACCTTCGAATTGCCCGAGATCCATGATGAGCAGGACCTTACACCACAGTGCCCTTCGAAACACTGCCATTGTAACACTGCGATTGTAAGATAGGCTTGGAGCCGATGACCTCACGCGCCCTGCCCACCCCCCGCCGCCGCCGAGGCCGCTCCCTTCTCCGGGGAGGGCGCCCTTGGCTGCTGGCCCTGCTGGCGGCGCTGATCATCGCGCAGATCGTGGCCTTGTCGCCCTCCAGCCTCGAGGACTCGCGGGCCACGCGCCTCCGGCCGGAGGCGCTCATCGACAACACTCCGGGCCTGGTGACCCTGGCCACCGCGGTGCCCAAGGGGCAGATCCCCGAGTACACGGTCGAGGCCTTCAATTTCGCCTCCACCCAGAACGGCATCAAGCAGTGGAAGATCACTGCCGACAAGGCCTTCCTTTTCAACAAGCAGAGGCTGGTCCATACCCGGCAGGTCGTGGCCCATCTCTTTGACAGTTCGGGCAAGGTCACGACGGTCACCGGCGACGAAGCGCAGTACTTCATGGACAAGAAGGACCTGGAGATCTTCGGGCATGTCGAAACGACGCTGTCCGACGGCTTCAAGGTCCGGAGCGAGACCATGCAGTACCTGCCGGACCGGAAGCTCGTGCACATCCCGGGCACCTCTCCGGTGCACGGCGAAGGAAACGAGGCCGATGGCCACGAGATCCGGTTCGACAGCCAAGGCCTGGACTTCCACATGGAAGAGTCCCGCATCGAGTTGCCCAAGGCCGTGCGCTTCATGCTGGCCCGCACGGGCAAGGGCCTCGGCAAGGTCCGCGAGGAAACCTGGGTGGACAGCGACCGCTGCAGGATCGACCGCGTCCGTCAGAATGCGCT
>CANFHS010000243.1 GCA_947446835.1 Bacteriovoracaceae bacterium | reverse complement strand
CTCCCACTTGAAGTCCCAGGGGAAGGAAGGGGAATTCCCTTTCCTTCCCCTTCTCCTTCGGTTTAATTCCTGAAGACCGATGCAGATTCTCCGTCAAAATGCCCCGTTTGGTCCGCGCGCCCGGATTTCGGCCTGGAGACGGGCCGCCCTGGCCATCTGGCGCACAGCCCATGATCCTTCGATCTACGCCTGGATGGAGTATCCGGCCGAGCCGGCCCTGGCCTACCTGGAGCGGCTGCGCGCCGAAACGGGCGTCAAGGTCACCCTGACCCACTTCATGGGCAAGGTCATGGCCGAGCTGCTGCTACGCCACCCCGAGCTGAACGGCATCATCCGGCGCGGCGGCATCTACCCGCGGCAGACCATCGACATCTCGTTCACCGTGGCGTCCGACCTGACCGGCGAGGACCTGGGACAGACCGTGGTGCGTGACGCCGCGATGAAAAGCGTGCTCGATTTCGCGCGCGAAATGCAGTCCGACGTGCGCGAGGTCAAGACCAAGATCGATCCCAAGCACAGGCTCTTCAAGAAGATCCTGGCCCTGCTCCCCCTGCGAATCCGCATCTGGGCGCTCGATCTGGCCACCTGGATCCTCTACGACCTGAACCTGTGGACGCCCCTGTTCGGCCTGCCCCGCGATCCCTTCGGGGGCGTGCTGGTGACCAACATCGGCAGCCTGGGACTGGACCAGGCCTTTGGTGCCCTGGTTCCCGCCTCCAAGATGCCCATGGTGGTGGCGGTGGGCGCGGTGAAGGAAAAACCCGTGGTGCGCCAGGGCCAGGTGGTGGTGGGCAAGACCATCGGCCTCTACTTCACGGTCGATCACCGCATCATCGATGGAGTGCCTGCAGGCTACATGGCCCAGACGTTGCGCAAGATCTTCCACGATCCCGAGCTCGAGCTGGGACCGGTTCCCCGCCAGGCCGAGTTCCTGACGACCTGACCCCCTTACCAACTGACCACCTGGCGCTGGACTCCGAAGAGACGGACGCCGGGGCTCAGGAGGCGAAGAACGCGTCAACCATCAGGTCGGCCGAGGCCGGATTGCAGGCAATGGGCACATTGTAGAGCGCCGCGATCCGGAGCAGCGCCTTGACGTCCACATCATGCGGATGAGGCGACATCGGGTCCCAGAAGAAAACCACCAGATCGACCTCGCCTTCGCAGACCTTCGCGCCGATCTGCTGGTCGCCGCCCAGCGGGCCGCTGCGGAACTTGTGGACCGGAAGCCCCGTGGCTTCTTCGACCCGGGCGCCGCTCGTGCCGGTCGCCATCAGCTCGCAGGACGAAAGCGCATCCCGGTGGCGCTTGGCCCAGGCGACCAGGGCCGGCTTCAGGTTGTCGTGGGCGATCAGCGCCAGGCGCTTCCGGGGTTTAGTCATGGGACCGCCCGCTTCAGCGGGACACCCGGCCGGCCTGCTGGGGCACCGGATTCCTGGCTTTGGGCGAGGAAACAAACTTCTTCTGCTCGACCCGCTTCATGGGACCCATCAGTTCGGGCCGCTGGGCCAGCAGGGGCAGCCGTTCGTGGTGCCGCGCCTCGAGGCCCGAAAGCCGAGCAATATCGGCATCAAAGTTGGGCCTGGCCTGCTTGGGCACGCGGATCTCCGAAAGATTCTGGTAAAGGGCGGTGTCGTCGGTCACGGTCCCGCTCTTGGGCACCGCCGCCACGGACAACGAGAGCGCCGTCACACCCAACACAAACCCGGTTCCGAACCAGACCACCTTCATGGAACGTTCCTCATCTTTGCGCGCCTCTGAGCAAGCCCAGTGCCAGCCGACAAAACCGCTCTCCCTGGGAGCTAACCCCCGGAAACCCTTGAATCAAGGTCAAAACATCGGCAATGTGGGGGCCATTTCCCCTGGCCAACCTTTGGACAACGATAGGAACCCGTGAACACTCCCACCAAACCCCCGATTCGGCTGCAAGGGGTCCGACAGAACAACCTGAAGAACATCTCGGTGGAGTTCCCCTCCCGCCGGCTGTCGGTGGTGACCGGCCTTTCGGGCTCGGGCAAGAGCTCGCTGGCGTTCGACACCTTGTACGCCGAGGGCCAGCGCCGGTACGTGGAAAGTCTTTCCACCTACACCCGGCAGTTCCTCGAAAAGATGCCCAAGCCGGAGCTGGACCTGGTGCAGAACATTCCGCCCGCCATCGCGCTGGAGCAGAAGAACCACGTGGTCAACTCGCGTTCCACGGTGGGCACCCAGACCGAGATCGTGGACTACCTGCGCCTGCTGTTCGCCAAGGTGGGCCGCACCTTCTGCATCGACTGCGGCAAGGAGGTCAAACAGATCGACCCGATGACGGTCCTGGACTGGGGCATTGCCTGGCTGCCAGGCCGCAAAGCCATGATCCTGGCGCCCATTCGCCCCCCCGGCGAAGGCGATGCCGGCGCGCCGGGCAAGAAACGCAATGCGGCCAAGCCAAAACCCAAGGCAAAGACCAAAGCCAAGGCGAACGCTTCGCTCGACTCGCTTTTCCAGGTGCTGCGCGAACAGGGCTTCAAACGCGTGCTGTGGCTTGAAGGAATCGCCTCCGGGAAGTCCGAGAACCGGGTCCTCGACCTGGAAGAGTTCGGCACCGATGCCTTTCCGAAGATCCCGGCCCAGGCGCTGGTGGCGGGAGAGCTTTTCGTGGTGGTGGACCGGCTGCGCCTGACCGACGCCACGGACAAGGAGACCCGCGGGCGCCTGCTGGACTCGATCGACCAGGCGCTGCACATCGCGCGCGGCAAGGTGGGCTTCTTCGACCTCGACACCGGGGAACGCAAGGAATTCGATTCGCGCTTCGCCTGCCTGGATTGCGGCCGCGAGCACAAGCTTCCCGAACCCAACCTCTTTGCATTCAACAGCCCCATCGGCGCCTGCGGCCAATGCTCGGGCTTCGGCCACACGCTCGAACTGTCCGAATCGCTCGTGGTGCCGGACCCCTCCAAGACGCTCAAGAACGGCGCCATCGATCCCTTCTCGAAGCCCTCCTTCTCGGACTGGCAGAACGACCTTTTCCGGTTCGCCGAACGCCAGGGCATCTCGATCGGCAAGCGCTACCGCGAGCTGACTCCCGCACAGCGCAAGCTGCTCTGGGAAGGCGATCCCGCGGACAAGACGTTCCCCGGCATCTCAGCCTGCTTCGAGGAGCTGAAGCGCTGGAAGTACAAGCTGCACATCCGCGTGTTCATCCGCCGCTACCAGAACCAGTCGGTCTGCACCGTCTGCCAGGGCGCGCGCCTCAAGCCCGAGTCGCTGGCGGTGCGGGTGGGCGGCAAGCACATCGCGCAGGCGCTG
>CANFHS010000242.1 GCA_947446835.1 Bacteriovoracaceae bacterium | reverse complement strand
GGCCCGCGCACCGCGCAGCACCTGGACCTTTTTCCCGACCTTTTCCAGCTGATCCAGCGCACCCGCAGTGCCCTGGGCGCGCGCACGCTTCGTCGCGCGCTGCTGGAGCCGCTTCGCGAACCCGAGGACATCGGCCACCGCCAGGACGGGGTGCGCGAGCTGGCCGAAAAGCCCGCGCGCGCCGAGGGTCTGGGCAAGATCCTGGCCGAGCTGTACGACCTGGAACGCATCGCGGGCCGCCTCACCACGGGACTGGCCCACCCGCGCGACACCTGGGCCCTGGGCAAGTCGCTGGCCACGCTTCCCGGCCTGGCCCGCACGCTGGATTCGGCCCAGACGCCGCTGTTGACCGAGCTGCGCTCGCGCCTCGAGACCACGGGCCAGGCGCTGGCGCCCCTGGCCGAGCGCATCTTGCGCACCCAGAACGAGGAAGCTCCGCTGACCGTGCGCGAAGGCGGCATCTTTGCCAAGGGCACGGACCCCGAGCTGGACCGTCTGATCGATCTTTCGACCGAAGGCTCGCGCTTCCTGGTGGAGCTCGAGACGCGGGAACGCGAACGCACGGGCATTCCCTCGCTCAAGGTCCGCTACAATCGGGTCTTCGGCTACTACATCGAAGTCACCCAGGCGCACCTCAAGAACGTTCCGCCCGAGTACCAGCGCAAGCAGACCACCGTGGGCGCGGAACGCTTCTTCACGGAAGAGCTGAAGAAGTTCGAGGACGAGATCGTCACGGCCGAAGACAAGCGAAAGCGCCTGGAGCTCCGGCTTTTCGAGGACCTGCTGGCCGCCGCGCGCGCCCGGACTCCGGCCATCATGGAAGGCGCCCGCGCGCTGGGCGAACTGGATGCCTGGCTGTCGCTGTCGCGGCTGACCGAGCTGCCCGGCTGGAACTTCCCGCTCATCGACTCGACCCTGGACCTGGACATCGTGGCTGGACGCCACCCCGGAGTGGACGCCGTCTCGCGCGGCAAGTTCGTTCCCAATGACCTGAAGCTCGGCCCCAAGTCGCGGCTCTCGCTCCTGATCACCGGCCCCAACATGGGCGGCAAGTCGACGGTGATGCGGCAGGTGGCGCTCATCGTGGTCCTGGGCCAGTGCGGGGCGCCTGTGCCCGCGCGTTCGGCGCGTTGGGGCGCGTTCTCGTCGGTGTACACCCGCATCGGTGCCCACGACGCCATTGCGCGCGGCCAATCCACTTTCATGGTCGAAATGAGCGAGCTGGCGCACATCCTCCACCGCGCCGACGACCGCTCGCTGGTGGTGCTGGACGAGATTGGCCGGGGCACCTCGACCTACGACGGCATCTCGGTGGCCTGGGCCACTCTCGAGTGGATCTGCCAGAAGATCCGCTGCCGCACCCTGTTCGCCACGCACTACCACGAGCTGACCCAGCTGGCCGAGTCGCTGCCCCGCCTGGGCAACGCCCACATGGCCGTGGCCGCGCCGTCCAAGTCGGGCGAATCGCAGCTGCGCTTCCTGTACCAGCTGCGCGAAGGGCCCGCGAACGAGAGCTTCGGCATCCAGGTTGCCCAGCTGGCCGGCATTCCACGCGGAGTGATCAACCGCGCCTGGAAGGTCCTGGCCGAGCTGGAGAACGAGATGCGCGGACGAGGGCGCGAGCCCGAACTGGCCGGCTTCGGCCCCGGGGAAGCACTCGAGGAAGCGCTGCCGCTCTTTGCGGCCGCGGCCGGGAAAAAAGGCCTGACCCGCGGCGCCGACGACTCGGCCCACGTGGGCCGCATCACCGAGCGCGCGCCCGAGCTCGACCCGCGCGCCGCCTTCGAGCGTGCCTTCGATGAGCCCTTGGAGCCTCTGCCGGTGCAGGTATCGATGCCGGACTGGGCCGAAGAGCTGCGCAACGCCGAAGTGAACGCGATGACCCCGCTGCAGGCCCTGAACTTCCTGGCGCAGCTCCAGGAACGTTCACGGCTCACGCACTGAAGATTCAGGGACCCGGTACCGTTGGAATGCCTTCCAGCAGCTGCTGCAGGCGCATCTGCCTCTCCAGGCAGGCTTCGGCAGCACGCGCGGCCACCTCGGCTTCGTGGGTCTTGCCCAGGGCCCTGGCGGCTGCTTCGGCATCCCGCCAGGCGTGGGCCTCGGCTGCGGTGAGCTCGGCCTGCTCGGACCACATCCAGCGCAGTTCCGGGGCCGGCCCCTGAAGATCCCGCGAGGGCGCCTGGGCCGCAACCTTGCCGAGTGCGTCGCCTTCGCTGCGGGCGCGTTCGGCAGCCTGGAGCGCCGCCTGCTCGCGCTTCAGCACGGCAGCGCGCTCCACCTCGCCCAGGACCACGGGGCCTTCCGCCCGGAGGCGCTTGGCTTTCTGGTAGGGGGTGCGCAAGGCCTGGACCAGCTCAGGGCTGGCATCCAGATTCGCGACCTTCAGGTGCTGGTCCAGGACCTGGTAAAGATCACGGTACCAGCCTTGTGCGAGGACGACCGCCTCGCGCTCTTTCACGAACTGCTCGGCCACCCGCGCCTTGAGGAACGTGACTTCGGCAGACCGGGAAGTTCCCGGACGGAGCTTGAGCAGGCGCCCCCACCAACCTCCGGCCTGGATGGCCGTGAGCCGGGCCGAGGTTTCCTGATCCAGGCGCAGCACCACGGCTTTGCCTCGCCCCATCTCCAGGGTCCAGACTCCAGGACGGAGCAGCTTGAGCTGGCTGAGTCCGCCCAGCTCGGTGGGGGAACCCTCGAAGAGCCGGCTCGCCTCGCGGAGCAGGCCTTCGGAGCGGGCCAGGCGCTCCTCCAGCAGGAGGGAGCGGTCCCGGGACTTGATGAGAATCGAGCCGCGTTCGGCCAAGGTCTTGGCCTTCGCCAACTCCACCGACGCGTGGGACATGTTGAAGGCAAACGCATGCGCTTCGTCGTTCGAGAAGTACGAGTGGTACGACTCCATGTCCGTCGGATTCCGGAAGACACCGGCCATCGCGAACGCAGCCTTCTCCTCCCCCGACGCATGAATGACCTCATGGCCCTCGGACCGGGTGGGTCGACCCTGGGCCAGGGCTTCTTCGGAAAGCAGGATCAGCTTCCTGCCCGAATCGTAGGCGGCACGGTAACCGCGCATGTGCCTTTCGATCGGATCGATGTCGAAAGCCAGCCGCACTCCGAACCGTTTTTGCACGCCCTGGGCGAAGCGGTTCAGGGGTTGGTTCCCCTTCGGATCGATGATGACCCGTTCACGGAGGTAGGTCTTGCCGGGCCCCGTCACCCCAGTTTGCTGGCGGCTGACCCGTTCCTGCTCGATCGTGTACGCGATGCCGTTTTCCTGGAGCGTCTCCAGGACCGCTTTGCGGT
>CANFHS010000241.1 GCA_947446835.1 Bacteriovoracaceae bacterium | reverse complement strand
GGCGCGGCCGCCTCGGAGGCGCGACGAGCGGCCAGCTCGGCCTGCTTCTCGGCGGTCAGGTTGGACAACGTGGTGATGCGAAGCACGTTGTTGCGGCGTTCGGCACCCAGCTGCTTGGACGACAGCACCAGGTCGAGCGCCTGGTCCCAGGGGGTGTCGGCCAACGACAGCGTGACCTTGCCCTGGACCTCGGAGCCCACGATGACGTTGAAGCCCGAGGCTTCGCCGATGAGCTGGAAGAAGTCCATCAGGTCCATGTCGCGGACCTGCAGGGTGATGGGTTTGCCGATGTATTTGCGCTGGGAACGCGCTTCGATGAACTCCTCGAGCGCCTTCTCGTCAGCGCGGAGGTTCGAACGGTTCGACTTGGCCGTGGGCGCCGACGGTGCCACCGGGCTGGAGGCCGTTGCCGCGGGCTCGGCAACAGCGGCGGCGACCGGCGCCGCGGGCTCGGCAGGAGCCTCGGCGGCGGCTTCAGTCTCGGGCGAAACGGAGGCGGCCGCGGGGCTTGCGCCGCCTTCCGGCACGCGGACACGCAGCACGTTGCCTTCCTGCGAAACCTCGGCCGTGGCGGCCGAGCGCAGCTGGATCACCACGCGGGCCGTCTCGCCATCGCCCTCGACCTGGTAGGGGCTGACCAGGCTGACCTTGCTGGCGAACGAGGAGGTGTCCAGCTTGCGGCTGGCGCTCTTGGCCAGCTTGGCGTTGGGAAGCTCGATCACCACCTGGCGATCCTGGCTGTTTTCGGTCTTGGTGAAGGCCAGCGGGGCATCCGAGGCGATCTCGACCAGGCTGGCGCCCGGGGCGGTCTTGAAGTCGATGGAGGTGATCCGCGAGGCAGCCGCCCAGATTTCCGGGGAAGCCGTCAGGGACGCGATGAGCCCGAAGCTCATCGCAAAGCCGAGCACGGACTTCCTGCTGACGAAGCTCGATTTCTGCCGCATCTGGATTCCCTCCATGGAGTCAACCTCCGCCGCCGGCCTGTTCCTTGGCCCGCGAACTGATCTTCAATTCGGTATCAACTTCCTCTTCCTGCCCGAAGAGGTTCATGACCTTTTCCCGGATCACGAGCGAGGTGGCGGTGATCCGCTTCACCACGCCGTTGCGATTCCCCATCCGCATCTTCTCAGCGACCACATGGGTCCTGGAGTCGGGAGCCCTCACCATGGCTCTCATCCGGATCGGGCCGGTCACGACACCCAGCAGCTCGAACTGCTCGACCGAGTAGCGCTCCAGCTCGGTCTTGGGAGTGCCTCTGGCTTCGTGAATGACAGGGCGCTGGAAAGGATCGCGAAGCCGGGTCAGGCTTTCCGGCGAAGCGTTGGTCAGGTCGACCATGGCCGCACCGGCGGCGGCGGGAGGCTCGGCCGGCGTCTCCGCCCGGGCCTGGAGCGCGCCGAGTCCCAGCAAAAGGGCCGCGGAAAGGAGCGCCTTCATGCGCCATCTCCTTTTGCGGCCGGAGCAGCCGGCTTGCCTGCGGCCGGCTGCCGGGACACATCGTCAGCCTTGGAACGCAGGTAGTAGTAGCCCTTGATCTGCATGCTGCCTTCGAGCATCACGTATTTCGAAGTCCGGGCGCCGAAGGGATGCGCATTGAAGTTCTCGACCCGGACGATGGTCTGGATCTGGGCCAGCCGGTGCAGGAACACCAGCAGCTGCACGTAAGCCCCCCGGAACCCGAACTCGAAGCCCTGCTCCCCGTAAAGCTCCTTGGGCGTGCGGTCCGTGGGACGGAAAGTCATGACCTGCAAGCCCAGGCGCTTGGCCTCGGTGACGGCTGACTGCATGAACGAGGGGACATCGAAGGTCTCGCTCAGGTTGGCCTTGGACTCGTCCAGCTTCTGGGCCAGCCCCCGCAGCTCGGTCTTCTTGCGCTCCAGCTCGGACACGAATTTCTTGAGCTCGCGGGCACGGATCTGGAGCTTGTCATTTTCGGCCCGCACCGTCTGGATCTCGGTGTTCTTCTCGAACAGGGGCGAATCGGTTCCGGTCTTGAACTGGTAAAACCCCCAGGCGGTCGAAGCCAGCCAGGCGACAAACGCCAGCGGCATGAACCTTTCCAGAAGCTCCCTGATTTTTTCCCTGTTCACGAGTTGGTTCCGCCCGTCTTAACGTCGCTTGACGACGATCTCGAATTTCGCCGTTTCAACGCCCTGTTCGTCCCGCGCCTGCTGCGTGTTCCTGAGGACCACGTCCTTGAACGAGATGCTTTCGTTCAGGTTCTTCATGAAATCGGAGACCTGGTTGAAGTCCGAGGCGTCACCCCGGAAAGTGATGTCCTGGGGCTCCACCCTGAATTCCGAGAGCCAGACTTCCTTGGGCAGCGCCGAAGAAAGCGCCAGCAGGAGCTTGGGCGGAACCGCGCGATCGGACATGAGCTTCTGGATGACGTCGAGCTTTTGACGGATGACCAGCTCGTCGTCCTCCAGCGCCTTCTTCAGCCCCTCGTACTTCTTGGTCTCGTCGAGGGACTTGCGGATCTGGGCCTGGTCCTCGCGCAGCTTGTCGATGACCTCCTGGGCCTGATGGATCTCGTTTTCCTTGGTGGTGTCCACCCAGTAGCTGCCACCCAGCATCAACGCGCCCAGGACCAGCGCCTGCCGGAAGGCCGGGGTCTCCAGGACTTCGTTGACCTTGAGCCCGCGGAGCGTGGCCATGGTGAGCTGGGAGGCCCCTCCCCCTTGCTCCACCAGCGAAGCCGTCTTGCGAAGGGCCAGGTTGATCTTGATCACTTGGCACCCGCCCTCAAGGCCAGCCCGATGGGGATGGCCGCGACCGGCGCGATGCTGGCCACGTAGTCGGGCGTGAACACCGCGGGATCGTAGGAGATCGCGTTGAACGGGTTGATGAGCTGGGCGGGAAGCTGCAGGGTTTCCTCGATGACGCGGGTCAGGCCGGGGACCCGAGCGCCGCCGCCAGCCAGCAGGATGGAACTGACCTGGCCTCCGGTCGAGGAGGCGTTGTAGAAGTCCAGCGCCCGCTTGATCTCGGTGGCGAAGTTCTCGTTCATCACGTGCATCAGGTCGCTGACTTCCTGGGGCAACCCTCCCCCTTGGCCACCGGTCTTGAGCGACTCGGCGTCAGCGAACGAAAGGTTCAGGTGCTTCTGGATCTCGGCGGTGAGATTCCTGCCCCCGAGAGCCGAATCCTTGGTGAAGACGGGCACGCCTTCGAAGATGACCACCAGCTTCAGGGAGCTTGAGCCGATGTCGACCACCGCCACGGCCTCACCCGGCTTGGACTGGTAGTTGGCCTCATACAAGTGCTGGAGCGCGAAGAAATCCGTGTCCACCACCCGGGGCTTGAGCCCGGCGTCCTCGACGCAGGCCATGTAGCTGTCC
>CANFHS010000240.1 GCA_947446835.1 Bacteriovoracaceae bacterium | reverse complement strand
GGGCCAGATAGGCCAGGAGCCGCGGGTCCTGGGTCCTGACCCGGCGGACCAGTTCGCGCGAAAAATCGACCATCAGGCGGATGGCCTGCGGATCGAGCGTGCTGTTGAAGAGCCTGAATTCGACCGTCTCGTGCCGCAGCAAGGCTTCCAGGTTCAGGTTCAAAAGCCGGGTCTGGAAAATGCCGGTGGACTGGCGACGCTTCCGAAGCAGGGTGTCCAGGGGGATGTGGTTCTCCAGGGCCGACTCCAGCGCCACCAGGAGATCCAATGGAGTTCGCCGTGCAAAGAGGTTCCTCGTCGTGGTCTGGCTGAAGGCCTCGACCATTTCGAGCTCGACCTGCGAAAAGAGGCGGACCAGGGCGCCCGTCTCGGCCACCATGGCGTCGGGCATACCCACGTGGACATGCAGGCCGGCCCGGACAGGATCGGCCCTGAGCCCCGCCCGCTCCAGGCGCTGAAGGACCGTCAGGAAGAAATAGATGTCCTGCTCACCCGCCAGGACGGGAGAAGCGATTTCGACCCCTTCGCGCGTCGGCGTCGATCCCAGCGATCCGTCGAACAGGACCTTCCACTCGTGACGGCGCCCCTGAAGGGTGTAGCCCACCAGGTACCAGTCGGGCTGCCGAGCGCCCTTCCAGTAGTTCTGGGTCATTGGCTGGACCTGGACCTGGGTCCCGAAAGGCAGGAGCTGCAGCAGGATCTGCTCCAGCTGGGTGGCAAACCGCGCGCGGGCCTTTCCGGGCGTCGCCAGGAATTCGCGCGGAATATAGCCTTCGATTTCAACGCCCACCGTGCTGGGGTTTTGATGGGGGTCCAGGGGCCCATAGGCACTGAAGAACTTGCGCAGCTCCTCGTTCATGCAGCCCACAGGATCGGCCGCCCGGGCGGCGGACGAATCCCACGCCAAGACGGCAAACAGCACGGCGGCCTGGAGCAGCCCGGCTGTCACTCGCTTGACCCGTCCTGTGAAAAAACTGGAACTCATCGCCTCTCGATTCGGTTCAAAACACCCTGAACTTGAAGGCCTCAGGCCCTGAGCCGGGCCAGGGCCCGCCGCAGGCCTTGCCGCTGCGCCTCGAACGGCACCAGCTGGAGCGCCTCTTCGGGCAGCGCCCAGGCGGCGGCCACGTGTTCGCGCGGATCCAGGCGCGGAGCCAGGAGCCCGGCCTTGGCGCCCCTCCCCGGGACCTGGAGCAGGAAAGCCCGCTCGACTGCGGGCCCCCAACGGCCTTCAAATCGGAATTCGTGGTCCAGGCTGCGGGGCTTGCCCCGGAACCGGAATCCGGTTTCTTCGCGGGCCTCGCGGAGCGCCCCGTCCGGGAAGGACTCGCCGTCGTCCAGGCCCCCGGTCACCGGCTGCCAGTGGCCGCCCCGCTCCTCGGTCAGCTTGAACAGCAGCACCCGGAGCTCGGCCCGGGGCGTGCGTCCCATGATCCAGACCTGCGCCTTTCGAAACATGGCGGCACCTTACCTCAAACTTGCGCCTTGCGCCTGCCCGCTCGACCGGGCTATGACCAAAATCTGCCGCTTTTTGAGGTACGCCGATGTAGCTCAGTTGGTAGAGCAACGCTTTCGTAAAGCGTAGGTCACCGGTTCGAGTCCGGTCATCGGCTCCATTCAAGACCCTGGCGCTAGCCCGCCTTTTTCTCGCTCCCCGCGGCAGCGCGACTTCTCTTCGGCAGCTCCACGACGAAATTCGTGCCCAGCTGCTCCGAGCTCTCCACAAAGACCGTTCCTCCGAAGGCGTCGACCACCCCTTTGACCAGAGGCAGACCCAGGCCCCACCCCTCGTGCCCCTCGTGCCCCTCGTGCCCCTCGAACAGGGTCGCCTGTCGCTCCACCGGGATGGGGGTTCCCTCATTGTGAACCACAATGGAAGCCTTGCCTTCCGTCTGCTCGAGCGTCACCCGGATCGGCGCCGTGGGGGAGCCGTATTTGACCGCATTGCCGACCAGGTTTTCGATCACCCGCCGCAGGTAATCACCATTCCACAGCCCGAGCACAGGACCTGGGGACACGAGCAGAAAGCGGTCCCCGTGGACCGCCTTTATGTCCGCCAGGACTTCGCGCACGGTGGAGTTCAGGTCACATTCCTGGATGCTGAATCGGAGCTTTCCACCGGCGCGGATCTGACTGGTATCCAGGATCTTCTCGACCATGTCGCTCATCCGGACCATGTCCTTGACCAGCTTGTCGGCCAATCCGAAGGTGGGCTCTGCCTTGGAAAAGCGGCGCACCAGCTCGGCCGACAGTTTGGCGGACGTGATGGGCGACCTCAGATCGTGGGCGATGGACAAGAGGAACTGCTCCTGGGATTCCTTGAGCCTGTCGGCGAATTCGGTGGCCGCCACGCTCACGGCCCTCTCCATCAGGGCCAAGATCCAATCCCGGTCCGAGGGCACAAGCTGCTTGCCCCCCGCCTCGAGCACCTCAAAGAGCACTTCCCGCAGGATCTGGTATTCGAAAATCAGCTGCTTCATTTCGTAAGCAGGAATCACGGCCCGGCTGCGCCCGTGGAATTTCGAGCTGAGCACCCGCTGAAGGTGCTCCTGCGCCAGCTGTTCAGGGCTCCTGGGACGATGCACCAGGGAGTCGGCCAGCAGATCCAACCAATTCGGGAGCGAGTTTTCCAGGATCAAGGACGTCTGCCCGGAAGCAGCCGGAACCTCAGCCCTGGCCCTCGCCTGCCAGCGCTTCATGATCTCTGCTGAGGCCGTCTTGAGCCGCTCGGAGGTGGAGTTTTTGTCTGCCATCCTTGAGGCGATCGCAAGAACTGCACCCGCCGCCTTCAGCGGCGGCGCGCCAGCCGCTCTTCCAGCTGCCGGTCGGCCTGGGCCCGAAGCTGGTCTACCGAAAGCAGATCCACCTCCAGATGGTGATTCTCCGCATAAAGAAACGCGTTCCTGAAATTTCCGCGCAGGAAATAGGGATGATTCCTGCGACTCTCGAAGACCTGGGACGTTGGGCCGACGGCCGTCAGCACCACAGAGGGCACGTCAAAGGCGCGCGCCGCGTGCATGGGCCCTGAGTCCACACCGATGAAGCCATCGGCCTGGTCCAGGATGGCAAAGAGGTTCCGGGCGGCCCGCACTTTCCGGGGCCCCAGAAACCAGCCATCGCAACCCGCGATCGGCTGGTGCCCCTCAACGCCCACCTGCCAGAAGCGCGCGCGTCCCCTCCAGCGCCGCACCAGCGACTCCCAGAATGCCAGGTCCACCGTGTGCTTCTGGGTGCTTCCCCAGGGATGCAGCACCACCAGCGGCAATCCGGCGCGTTCGGCCGGGGCGGTCAGCAGCGTCCGCGCCCAGGCCTGCTCCGGGCCCGAAACAAACAGCCTGGGCCGGGGCGG
>CANFHS010000239.1 GCA_947446835.1 Bacteriovoracaceae bacterium | reverse complement strand
CCTTCACCACCTGGGCCCAGGCCCCTCAAAAGGAAGGGTTCTGGCTTGCCCGCGGCTTCCGGATCGGGCAAGCCCGGCTCCTGGAAGTTCCAGCGGGAACCGACCCGGAAGCCGCGGTCGAGGTCGTCTACGCGGGCGTCACGCTGGGTGATCCCGGAGGCGGCCGCGTCCGTGAATCCGGCCGGGAGCTGCGTGTCCGCTTCAAACTCCGTCGGCAGGCCGGCCGCTGGAAAATCACTGAACCCGGCCCGGAGCAGCTGGCTCCGGTTCTTGTGGAGTCCCCCTCGCCATGAAACCCCCTGTGCTGCTTGCCCTGACCCTCGCTTTGACTTCGCTCGCACCGACCCCGGTCCAGGCCGGTGTAACGCTGGCGGCCGACAGCTCGCTGCCTGATCTGGTGGAACGCGTCCTGCCCAGCGTGGTCAACATCAGCTCCACCACGGTGGTCCGCCATGGTGTGACCGGGATGGAAGATTTTTTCCGCCTCTGGGGCGTCCCCGAGACCCAGAAGCAGATGTCGCTGGGCTCGGGCTTCCTGCTGGACCGTGACGGCTTCGTGCTGACCAACGCCCACGTGGTGGAGCATGCCACCGAGGTCACGGTGACCCTGGTCGACAAGCGTACCTTCCGGGCACGGCTCATCGGCAAGGATACGAAGCTCGACCTGGCCCTGCTGCAGATCCGCGACAAGGAAAAGAAGCCGCCGGCGAACCTGCAGCCGGTTTCCCTGGGCGACTCCGAGGCGGTCCGCATCGCCGAACCCGTGTTCGCGGTGGGCAACCCCTTCGGGCTCAGCCACACGGTCACGATGGGAATCATCTCGGCCAAGAACCGCTCCATCGGCATCGGCCCGTTCGACAACTTCCTGCAGACCGACGCTTCGATCAACCCGGGCAACTCGGGCGGCCCCTTGTTCTCGCTCAAGGGCGAGGTCATCGGCATCAACACGGTCATCTACTCGCGCACCGGCCAGAGCGGCGGTCTGGGTTTTGCCATTCCGGTCAACGAGGCCAGGAATATCCTGGCGGAGCTGAAGAAACTGGGCCGCGTGCCCCGGCCCTGGCTGGGCGTGCTGGGCCAGAGCCTGAGCCCGGCCCTGGCTGAAACGTACGACCTGCCGGTCAGCCACGGCGTCCTGGTCTACAACCTGGTGCGCGGCGGCCCGGGCGAAGCGGCCGGGCTCCGTCAGGGCGATATCCTGCTGGGAATCGAGGGAACCCCCACCCGCGAGAACAACGATGTGGAGCGCCTGCTGGCCCGTCGCCACCCCAAGGATTCGGTCAACCTGCAGCTCCGGCGGGGCAAGCGCACCGTGACCATTCCGGTGCGCCTGCAGGAGCTTCCGCAGCTCGATGATCTTCCCAAAGGCATCCTGTAGCTGTAGAAGAGCGCCCATGCTGGAATCCCGCCGTTCACGCGAAAAAGCCCTGAAGTCGAGCCCCCTGCCCCGCGATTATCTGAAAATGGTTGAAGAAGTCTTCACGACCAACTTCGACGAGGGCCTGCAGCTGCTCGAAAAGCACCAGCCTTCGAGCCGCTTCGAGGCCCGGGGCGAGGTGTTCCTGGACGAGGTGGTCCTGGCCGTTTCGGTGGCCAGCCCCGGCAAGCTGGCCGCCACCACCGCCTACGCCAGCGTGGACTTCGACCCCAAGGCCAGCTCGCCGACCGTGCAGGACCTGCTCGAAGCCTGCGTCGACGCGCTGGGAACCCTGTTCAACGAGCTGCTGGACCCCAAGAAGCCGGACCAGATCGAGGCGCTTTCGCTCGAATCGCTCTCGGCCCTCGAAAAGGTGCCTTTTGACTGGGCCAAGGTCGAAAGCGGCCGGTTCAAGGTATTCCTCAAGGTCGACAAGGCCAACCCGTCCCTCGACCAGCTGGCCGACGACTGGCTCCGCCAGAACGACCCGTCGCTGAAGGACGAGGACCAGGAGGAGCAGAAGGAAGCCTCCGAGCTGTTCGTGACCGGCGAAAAGGCCAAGCGCGGCGGCGGAAACCTCCACTGATCGCCGCTCCTCGCGGCGCAGGGGCCGCGAGCCGGCTCAAAAGTCGACGTTCAAAAGTCGACGTTCAAAAGTCGACGTTCAGAAGTCGACGTCGTCGGCGCCGAAATCCTTGCGGATGGAGTCGATGAACGACTCCGAGTCCGTGCCGGATTCGGTCTCGACCGTCGTCTCGTCGTCGTCGGTCGCGTCGGTGATTTCAAGGTCGCGGGCCACCTGGGCGAATTCCTTGTCCGTCAGGAGGTCCTGGCGGATGGCCTCGATGTACTTGTCCGGATACTTGGCGACCAGCTCCTCGATGTAGCGGTCCAGCTTGCGTTCCTTCAGCAGCACTTCCTTCTGCTTAATCTTCTTCCAGTTCTTGATGTAGTGCATGCGGCAGTAGCCGCTGGAGGTTGCCAGCATTTCGCAGGCCACTTCGCGGCACACATCGCCGGCGTCCTTCTTGCGCGAACGGGTGATCAGCACGGTCCCGGCGGCGCCCCCCCTGGGCGCGCGCTGGGGCTTGGTCAGGACTACGACCGGCGCCGGAGCGCCCCCGGCCGTGATCGAGGCCTGGGTGGGAATGGATTTCTGCATGGCTTCCTTTTTTGCGGGTACTTTGGATGTGGTTTTCGGAGCCGGTACGGGTTTGGCCCGGTCTTTGGCTTTGACCTTGGGGGTAGGTTTGGCTGCGGGTTTAGCGGCGGTTTTGGCGGCGGACTTGGCCGACGCCTTGGGCTTGCTGCTGCCCAGGAGGAGCTTCTTCAGGCCGGAAAGTTTGGAAGAAGCGGAAGCCTTGGCCGCCGACTTGGCGGGGGCTTTGGTTTTTTTGGACTCGGACTTCTTCTGCGCCTTCGGTTTTTTCGCCATTTGCCGCGCTTTCCTGTGCAGTTATGCCGTGGTACGCCTCGGAGGTGCCATTTCCGAATACCTCAGTCAAGCGTAAATCCCGATTCGTTTCCCCGGGATTGGTGGACCTGCACTTTCATGGCGCCTTCGGCATCGACCTGATGCGGGCGGAGGCTGCCGAGCTGGACGAGCTGTCCCGCAAGCTCTGGGAACAGGGGATCGGCGCGTTCGTCGCCACCACCCTGTCCGTCCCCCAGCCCGAACTGCGGGCCGCCTGCGCCCGCCTCGGCGCCTGGATCCGTTCAGGCACGGCGCCGGGGGCCATTCCCCTGGGCCTGCACCTGGAAGGCCCCTTCATCAGCCCAGAGGCGGCCGGCGCCCACCCGCCCGGCTCGATCCGCCCGCTGACGCTGCAGGAAGTCCAGGACCTCTGGGAATTAAGCCAAGGCACCCTGAAAATCCTGACCGTGGCCCCCGAAACCCTGGACCCGGGGACCCTCCGCGGCCTGACCCGCTGGT
>CANFHS010000238.1 GCA_947446835.1 Bacteriovoracaceae bacterium | reverse complement strand
ATGCCATGAGGCCGGCTTTCTCAGTTGGCCGGAGCCATCGACCGGACCTGGTTCACGATCTGGGTGAACGCGGAGGGGTCGGTGATGGCGATATCCGAAAGGACCTTGCGGTCGATCTGGATCTCGGCTTTCTTCAGGGCCGCGATCAGACGGCTGTAGCTGATGCCATTGGCGTAGGACGCGGCCGACAGGCGGGCGATCCAGAGCTGGCGGAAGTCACGCTTCTTGGCGCGACGGTCGCGGTAGGCATAACCGAAGGCGCGGTCGACGGCTTCAGCCGTGCGGCGGAAGAGGTTCTTCCTGCCCAGGACAAAGCCTTCGGCCCGGTCCAGTACCTTCTTGTGACGTTGACGCTTCTTAAAACCACGTTTTGCGCGAGGCATTGAAAATACTCCTTAAGACGAATGGATCAGACGATCACTTGGAACCGTAGGGCATGCATTTTTCGACGTGACGGATGTCACCTTCGAAAACGTAGCCCGCTTTGCGGAGGCCCAACTTCGTCGAAGCCTTCTTCTTGCCCAGGTTGTGGCGCAAGCCAGCGCGTTTCACTTTCACTTTGCCGGTCGCGGTGAACTTGAAGCGTTTCGCGGCGGCTTTCTTGGTTTTCATTTTCATCGTTCTACCCTCGCAGCCCTGGCTCAACTCGAGCCGGACCGTGCTGTTGACCGTTTCGCGGATCCCGATGAAAGGATCGCTTGCGGTTGTCCCGACGCGTTTTCACGCCCCGGGAGCATTGCCCAATTGCCCACCTGGCTGGACCCGGATCCCCGCTGAGCGTTGACCAGAGCCCGTTCCCACAGAAACACTGTTCCTGCTTCCGGTGAACAAGAGCGGACAACCTACAGTAGAAAAACGAACCCCGTCAAGGGGATAGCGGGACCCGAAGCCTCAACCTGACGACTCTTCGCCGTCCTCGGAGTCATCGTCCTTGGAATTGCCACCCTTCGAGTCTTTCGAAGCCGCCCGATCGGCCGTCTTTTTGGACGGAGCCAGGATCATGATCAGCTTCTTACCCTCGAGCTTGGGGTGATACTCCACGATCCCGATGTCGGCCGTCATTTCGGCCAGCTTGCGCATGATCGCGTGCCCCTGATCCACATAAGTGATCTCGCGGCCACGGAACATGATCGTGATCTTCGCCTTGTCCCCTTCTTCCAGGAACTTGCGGATATTCTTGAACTTGTAGTCCAGATCATGGACGTCGGTCTGGGGCCGGAGCTGCACTTCCTTGACCTTGATGACCGTCTGTTTTTTGCGAGCGTCGTGCTCTTTCTTCTTTTTCTCGTACTTGAACTTGCCGTAGTCGACGATCTTGCAGACCGGCGGCTGGGAGTTCGGAGAAACTTCCATCAGATCCAGGCCGCGCTCGCGGGCCATCTGAAGCGCCTGGGCGGTCGGAACCACGCCCACCTGCTCACCCTTGTCGTCGATCAGACGGACCTGGGGAACACGGATACGCTCGTTGATCCGGTGCTCGTCCTTGCTGGGCGCCGGAAGGGCACCCCGCGCGGGGCGCGGACGAGGGGAAAAGGGACCTGGGGGGCCCGAAGCTCCCGGAGGACGGGGCGGACCGGGGGGACGGGAGGGGCCTGGGGGACTGGAAGGATTAAATGCCATTCGTGGTTTCTGTGAAACCTCCTGAGTCCGGTCAGGATTACAGGAGGCGTCCAAAGCTGTCAACTGTGGGTTGGACGGCCGGGGGACGCTAACCCCCGGCAATCTCGGTCCTATTTGAACCCGACCGTTGAAAGCCTCAGACACCGGTCGGTGCCGGATGAGCTTTTCCGTTGGTCGAAGACTTCTTCCGGGCGGTCGTTTTACGCGACGCAGCCTGGGTCGAAGCCTTGGCTGTCTTCTTCTTGGCCGGGCGCTTCTTGGCCGAGGTCTTGCCGATGGAGGCCAGGAGCTTTTCCAGATCCTTGCGCTGCACCTTCATGAAGGTACGGAATTTCTTCACTTCACCGGGGATCTGCTTCTGGAAGCGCTCCAGCTCCTTGCGTTCCCGTTCCAGGAAAGTCCGGACCTTGTCCAGGTCCGAAGCGAGGAGCTTCTTGACCTCGACACCCTGCTTTTCAGCAAAGGTCCGAGCGTCCTCGATCCAGGAGGCATCCGAGAAAGCCGCCTGCAGGCGCTTCTGCGCCGTCTTGATCCGAATCATCACTTTTTGGATATCACCGTTCATTTGAGTCACCCTGCGAGCGAGTTAACACGTTTCGAATTTCGCCACAAGACTACCCACGTCGACAGACCGCATTCCGTCGGCTTCCGCTAAAATTAAACAAATACAATTCAACAAGACCACTGCTTGGCGATCGGAATCCGCCGGCCGATGCCGAACGCCTTCGTGCTCACCTTCAGCGCCGGCGCCGACTGGCGACGCTTGTGCTCGTTGAGCTCCACCTTGCGGAGCACGTCGCGGACCCAGCCCGGCTTCTGTCCGGCGGCGCTGTCGAGCCGCTGCTCGAGCGACTGCAACGACTCGCGGTCCTCGATGGCTCCGCGAAGCAGTTCATCGAGAAGCTCATAGGGAGGAAGCGTGTCCTGGTCCTTCTGGTTGGGACGCAGCTCGGCCGAAGGCTCCTTGGTCAACGTCCGCTCGGGGATCGGATTTCCACGGGTCCGGTTGATATGCCGGGCCAGCTCGTAGACGCGGGTCTTGAGCACATCGCCGATGGGGGCCAGGGCGCCACACATGTCGCCATACAAGGTGCAGTAGCCCATGGCGATCTCGGACTTGTTTCCGGTGGTCAGCACCAGGGCGTTGGCGTGATTGGACAGGGTCATGAGGATCATGCCGCGAAGGCGGGACTGCAGGTTTTCCTGCGCCACCGGCGCCAGCACCCCGCGGCCCTCGGAAAGCTCGCGGTTGGCCTGCGAGTAGAGGAACTTGATGGGCCGCACCTCGCAGCGGATGCCCAGCCGGCGGGCCAGCACTTCGGCATCTTCCAGGCTGTGGCCCGAAGAAAACTGGCTGGGCATGGCCACGCCGAACACCTTGCCCGGCCCGAGCGCTTCGACCGCCAAAGCGGCCACCACGGCCGAGTCGATCCCCCCGGAGAGCCCCAGCAGGGCGCTGTCGAAGCCCGTGCGCTGGAAGTAATCACGGATGCCCAGCACCAGGCCCCGACAGAGCGACTCCAGCTCCTCGGGCGCGGAATCTTCACGGGCCTCGGGGCCGGGCGTGATGAATTTCGCCGCGCCACCCTTCCCCACTTCCACGACCCCGAACCCGGTCCGGAACACCGGCAGACGTCCGCCGGCCTTTCCGTCGGACCCGAGCGCGAAGCTGCCTCCGTCAAACAGGATCTCGTCGTTGGCGCCCACCTGGTTCACATAGATGAGCGGAGCGTT
>CANFHS010000237.1 GCA_947446835.1 Bacteriovoracaceae bacterium | reverse complement strand
CTCGGGCGGCGCCTTGGCCAGGAACGTGTCCTTGGAGAGCTTGTTCCGCACGTGCTGGAGGTCGGATTGGACCTTCTCCATCTCCTTGCGGACGCGCTTCTGCTCTTCCTCGACGTTCACCAGTCCCTGCAGCGAAATGCGCAGCTCGATGTGCGGATTCGACAGCGGAATCACCGTCTCGAATTCCCCGGCTTCTCCGCGGGCGGGCACGAGTCCCGAGATGCGGCTCAGCGCCTTGACGTCGCCAGCCATGGCCGCGGTCAGGGCACCGGCATCGGCGCTCTGGGCCAGGTAAGTCACCGGGAACTCGACCCGCGGCGAGATGTTGTTCTCGCCCCGGAAGCTGCGGATGGCTTCGACCACCCCCTGCAGGGCCAGGATCTTGGCTTCGGCCTGGGGCGCATCGAAGGCCGCCTCGGGCTTCGGCCAGACCTGGAACATGAGCGTCTCCACGGCGGGCTTTCCTTCGCGGTCGCGGGCCGGGGTGTTGGCGGGCTTCTTCCACGGCAGCGAACGCCACAGCTCCTCGGTCACGAACGGCGTGAACGGGTGCATGAGCGTGAGCAGCTGCTCGAGCACGTGGTGCAGCGTGATCAAGGTCTGCTCGCGGTCCTTGCCGCCCGCACGCAGCGGCAGCTTGGAGAACTCGATGTACCAGTCGCACAGCTCGCCCCAGGCAAAGCCGTAGAGCGCCTGGGCCGACTCGTTGAGCTCGAAGTTCTCAAGGCCCCGGTGAACCGTGGCCTTGACCTTCTGCAGGCGCGACAGGATCCAGGCATTGGCCGGCAGAAGCTCGGCGCGATGGTCCAGCAGCCACTGGTGGGCGCCCTGCCTGGGCTCTTCCAGGGGACCCGCGAAGGGGGCCACGCCGTCGGCGGCGCTCTGGGGATCGAGCTGCAGGTGCAGGAACTTGGTGGCGTTCCATACCTTGTTGCAGAAGGCGCGATAACCTTCCACGCGGTCCACCGAAAGCTTGATGTCGCGGCCCTGGCCCGCCATCGCGGCCAGCGTGAAGCGCAGCGGATCGGCGCCGTGCTGGTTGATCAGCACGAGCGGGTCGATGACGTTGCCCTTGGACTTGGACATCTTCTCGCCCTTCTCGTCGCGGACCATGGCATGCAGGTAGATCTTGCTGAAGGGCACGTCGTCCATGAAGTGCATGCCCATCATGATCATCCGGGCCACCCAGAAGAAGATGATGTCGAAGCCGGTCTCGAGGATCGAGGTCGGGTAGAAGGTCTCGAGGGCCTTGGTCTTGTCCGGCCAGCCCAGGGTCGAGAACGGCCACAGGGCCGAGCTGAACCAGGTGTCCAGCACGTCCTCGTCCTGGCGCAGCGGACCGCTTCCGCAGTGCGAGCACTGTTCGGGCGTCGCGCGGGCCACGGTGATCTCCTCGCAGTTCTGGCAGTACCACGCCGGGATCTGGTGACCCCACCACAGCTGGCGCGAGATGCACCAGTCGCGGATGTTGTACATCCACTCGAAGTAGGTCTTTTCCCAGCTCCTGGGCGAGAACTCGATCTTGCCCGTCTCGACCGCGGCGATGGCCGGCTTGGCCAGGGGCTCGATCTTCACGAACCACTGCTTGGAGATGATCGGTTCGGCCGTGTTGTCGCAGCGCTGGCAGAGGCCCACCTTGTTCTGGTGGTCCTCGCTCTTGACCAGGATGCCGCCTTCTTTCAGGGCCTGCAGCACGCCCTCGCGCGCCTCGCTGAAGCGCATTCCCGCGTACGGGCCGCCGGCCGCGGTGATACGGCCGTCCTTGCCCATGACGTGCACGATGGGCAGGTTGTGGCGCTTGCCCAGCTCGTAGTCGTTGAAGTCGTGCGCCGGCGTGACCTTCAGGCCACCCGTGCCGAACTCCTTGTCCACGTAGGTGTCGGTGATGATCGGGATGCGGCGGCCCAGGATGGGCACCACCGCGTATTTGCCATGGGCAAAGGCCCAGCGCTCGTCCTCGGGGTGCACGGCCACGGCCGTGTCGCCCAGCAGGGTCTCGGGGCGCGTGGTGGCGATCACGATCGAGGCCTCTTCGCCCGTGGCCGGATTGACCACCTTCGAGCCGTCCTCGTTCACGATGGCGTAGCGGATGTGCCAGAGGGATCCCTTGCGGTCCTGCGGCACCACTTCCAGGTCCGACAGCGCCGTCTGGCAGCGCGGGCACCAGTTGATGATGCGCTCGCCGCGATAGATGAGCTTTTCGTCGTACAGGCGCACGAAGACTTCGCGCACGGCGGCCGAGAGGCCTTCGTCCATGGTGAAGCGCTCGCGCTTCCAGTCCAGCGACGAGCCCAGGCGCTTCAGCTGGTCGGTGATGATGTGCGCGTGCTCGTCCTTCCACTGCCAGGTGCGTTCCAGGAACTTCTCGCGGCCCAGGTCGTGCCGGGTCAGGGGCTTGCCCGTTGGGCCTTTGCCTTCCTTCGCGATCTGCTTTTCGACCTGCGACTGCGTGGCGATGCCCGCATGGTCGGTGCCCGGCAGCCAGAGGGTGTTGTCGCCCATCATGCGGTGCCAGCGCACCAGGATGTCCTGGATGGTGTTGGTCAGCGCATGGCCCATGTGAAGCACGCCCGTGACGTTGGGCGGAGGAATCACGATGCAGAAGGACTTCTGCCCCGGCGCATTCGTGTCGGAAGCGTCAAAGCAACCCGCCCCGCTCCAGAACTGGTAGATGGACTGCTCGAACCCCTGGGGCTCATAGCTTTTGCCCAAGGCGGGAGCATCACGACGAACGACCTGCGACTGCGATTTCTCTTTGGCCATACGAGGTTGGCACCCTAGCACGGGGCCCCAGAACGCGGAAGGGGCGGGATTTAAGCGCCTGCGCGGTAAGCAATTTTAAGGAGGACGTCCACTCGACCTCCGCCCTCGGATCGGGTTGAAATCTCCAGCGCACCTTCGCTCTGCTCAAGTGCCTCTCGCGCTGCTTCCAACCCAAGGCCATTCCCATCCTTTTTGGTCGACCCTATCTTGCCGCTTTTTTCAAAAGATTGAAGCGACTCAACAGAAAAACCAGGCCCATGGTCCAAAATCGAAACAACTAAAAACGGGCCAGCAGTACGGATGGAAACGATTACTTTACCCGGAGAAATCATCGCTTCAGCGGCGTTATTAATGAGGTTCGAAAACAAACGAACCAAAGCCCCTTCCCCCTTCTTAAAGGACACTTTGGTTGGCTCAAATGCACCCGTAACAACCATCTCGAATTGGGTGTTCGGGAACTCAATCCTTTTAGCCTCCAAAAGCTGCTCCAGAAGCTTCCCGAGTCCATCATTCCGAATGAAAAAATCTCCCCTTTCCTCAATACGGTGAGAATCCAAAATATCGGATGCAATTGTCTGAAGCCGCATAACTGCGCCATCCAACAAGCCTCG
>CANFHS010000236.1 GCA_947446835.1 Bacteriovoracaceae bacterium | reverse complement strand
CGAAGAGTTCCTTCTCCCAGTCCACGCAGACTCCCGGCAGGAATCCTTTTCCCGGCGCGGAGGTCTCGGTCAGGACTTCCTCCCCGCGGTCTCCGTAGAAGCCGATGGCCGAAGCCGACAGGACGACCTTGGGGGGCACGGGCATCTTGCGGAGGGCCGCCATCAGATGGCGCGTGCCCAGCTGCCTGGACTCCTGGATCGCTTTTTTGCGTTCGGCCGACCAGCGTTCAGCCACCGACTCGCCCGCCAGATGAATTACCGCCTCCACTCCAGCCAGATCCGAAAGTGCGGGCTCCCCCGCCACCGGATCCCAGGCCACGACGCCACTGAGCGGAAACGGGACGGACTGGCGCGCCCGCTCCGGGTTTCGGGAGGTGATCAGCACCTCATGGCCTTCGATGAGGAGCTTGCGAATCAGCGCGGTCCCGACAAAGCCGGTCGCGCCCGTGACCAGAATCTTCATAGTTCAAACCTCTTTAAACTAAGTCTAGCATATGTCCAACCTTAAGACTTCCTATATTTAGACAAAACTTAGACAAACTGCCTGGGCCCGTGTTAATCTGCCCATAGAGGCTTCTCAATTCATGCCCGATTCGGGTTCGCTCAGCGTCAAGACCGTCAGCCGGTTGGCTGGACTCAGCGCCCACACGCTTCGCGCCTGGGAACGTCGCTATGGAGCCGTCACCCCCCGGCGCACGGAAACGGGGCACCGGCTTTACAGTCAGTCTGACGTCGAGCGCCTGAAGCTGCTGGTCAAGCTGGTGGAACAAGGCAACTCGATCGGACGCATCGCTCGCCTCCAGGACGAGGAGCTGGCCCAGCTTTGCCGGAGCATGGCACCCGAGCGCGGCTCCCAGTCCCCTCTCCTCCAGGAGCTGGAGCGCCAGGAACAAAAAACAGACGCGACTGCCGGGGAGACCCATGAGCGGATCGGCAGGATCCTGGAGGAGCTGCTCGACGCCATCCCTGGCTTCGAACTGGACCGCGTGGCAGACGCCCTCACCCGGGCGCGCCAGACCCTGTCGCCCCGGGACTTCGCGCTGGAAATCATCGCCCCCGTGCTGGGCGAGGTCGGGCTGCGGGTCAGCCACGGGCGCATGGGCATTTCCCAGGAGCACCTGCTGTCCTCGCGGATCCGCTCCGCGCTCGAAGCCGCGCTCGAGCAGCTCGACCGCGGCCTGCGCTCCCAACCCTGGGCGGTGGCCCTGGCCACGGCCCAGGGCGACCTGCACGAGTTCGGAAGCCTCATCGGGGCCGTGCTCTGCGCCAGTCACGGACTGCGCCCCCTGTTCCTGGGACCCAATCTTCCCGCGCCCGACTTTGCCGAAGCGGTGCGCAGCACCCGCGCCCGGGTCGCCCTGCTCGGCACCACTCCTTTGCCCCCCGGCGCCATGCCGTTGAGCTATGAGGAGTACCTCACCCGGCTCGACTCCCAGCTGCCGCGCGACTGCGCGCTTTGGCTCGGCGGCCGGGGCGACATCAAGCTCGGCGCCCTGAAGCTGCAGCACGAGGTGCGCGCCATCGCGACCCTGGAGCTGCTCGACCATGCCCTGAAAGGAATTTCATGAATCCGCACTCCGCGCCCCGGCTCCCCGTCCTGATCATCGGCGCAGGCCTCTCGGGCCTCGCGGCGGCGCGTGAGCTGGGATCCAGGAACTCGAGCGTGGTCATCTTCGAGAAGGCTCGCGGTGTCGGCGGCCGGCTGGCCTCCCGCCGCCTGACCGACCGTTCGGGGAGCGAGCGATCACTGGATTCCGGCTGCACGGACTTCGCGGCCCGCGCCCCCGAGCTCGGGGAATTCTGGAGCTCGGAGCGTGAAGCCCGCGTCCTGGAGAGCGGCGAAGACGGGCGACTGCGCGCGGTGCCTGCCATGACCGCGCTTCCCAAGAAGCTGGCACGCGGATTCGACGTCCGCCTCGGGGACCGCGTGCTGAAGCTGACTGGCAGCGCGGGCGCCTGGACCTTGAGCACGGAGACCGGACATACGGTCACCGGTCGGGCTGTGATCCTGAGCTGTCCCCTTCCCCAGAGCCTGGGTCTGCTGGAATCGCTGCTCCTGGGCGCGGCCGACCGGACGCACCTCGAGTCGGTGCGCTACCTGCCCGAAGCCGTGCTCCTGGCCACCGCCTCTGCCCAGGCAACGCCAGAGCAGGCCGCGCTCGAAGGAGCGCACCGCCTGGGCGCCGAGACCGCCGAGCGCCTGCTAGCCCTGGACGAAGAAAGCGCCCTGCACGCGGCCCTCCGCGCGCGCGGCGCCCAGGACCCGCAAGCGGCGATGAGCGGGCTCCTGGGCGTGCGCCTGCAGCGCTGGCGCTACTCGCAGGTGGTGGCACCTTTGCCCGAAAGCCACCTCGTGGTGGCACCGGGCGTGGTGGTTTGCGGAGACGCCTTCCTGGGAGACCGCGGACTCGAAGGTGTCGAGCGCGCCGTGCTTTCCGGCCAAGCAGCAGCGCGCGCGCTATCAGGACCCTGAGTCGCCCACGGGGCAAAGCCCTGCGATCCAGCCTTCACGCCCGATCGCGGGGTGATCCCGGAATCCCCGGAACGGTTCCCAGAGCAGGCCTCGCCGTTCCAGGAGCACGCCTCCCAGACCCAGCACAAAGGCATCCGCCAGGTCAGGATCTTCCATCAGCCGATGCCAGTCCTGGAACTGGAGGCTGAGGCCCTCCCGCTCACAGACCTGGCCCACTGCCGACTGAAGCCGGGCCGGGTTCCGGGTGGGAAGGCCCAGCAGCGTCCGCCACAGAAGCGAAGGGTACCCTTCAAAAAGCCAAGGGCGTCGATCCCCGTCGACGGCGCGATCCAAGGGCCAGAGCAGCGCCCAGGGTTCGCGCGCCTGGCCAAGCTCGCGCCAGAAGCGGAAAGTTCCGGTCTGGATGTTCTTCTGGAACGGATGGAGCTGGAAGACCGAATTGCAACGAGCCAGTCCTTCACACTGGCGCCGAGGCATCCGCATCGGGTCGCCTGCCCAGAAGCGATCAAAAAAGCTCCTGGCCAACGCGCGTCCATAAAGCTGCCCTTCGGGCCCCCGACAAAGAGCGGCCTCCGCGAAGAGGGCCCACAAGGGCGCCGAACCCTCGGCCCTCTCCGGCGGCAGGTGCGAGGGCAAACCCAGCACGCAGTCCAGCAGCCAGGCCGCCCTGAGGCTGCCAGCCTGCGCCTCCAGTGCGGGACGGGTCACCGAAGCCAGGCTCAGGAGGCTCACCTTCCAGGAGTCGCGGCCCTGGCGGTCCAGCCGGGCGCAGGGCAACGCGCGGGCCGCATGCCCCTTTCGAAGGGCGGCGCCGGTCTGATCCACGCCGAAAAAGACTTCAAATTCCGGGTGTGGCACCGCGAAGCCCCTAACCGCGACTCTTGCGGGCCTTGGGCGCAGCCGAGGGCT
>CANFHS010000235.1 GCA_947446835.1 Bacteriovoracaceae bacterium | reverse complement strand
CCTTGAACTGGCCGCGGATGTCGAGGATGGGGTCGCCCGGGAAGGTCTGTTCGTCGAACGACATGGCCAGGTAGCGCGCCGGCTCGACCTGTTCGCGCAAGGCCGTGGCCTCGATCAGCGTGATGGGAATGGAGAACGGGTGGGCCTCGTCATCCTTGCCGATCAGGGTGGCGGCCAGGGGGTCCTGGCGGATGTAGAAGGGCACGATGTTCAGGTAGGGAGTGGTATGCAGCAGCTTGCGCAGGATGGCGTGGGTGTTGGCCGTGCGCGGATCGCGGATCACGACCTCGCCCTGGTAGTCCTGTGCCACGCCCTTGGGGGTGGGTTGCTGCGCGCCTTTTTCCATCACCCAGATGGCCAGCGCAGCCACGTGCTTGCAGTGGATCTCGTTGCGACGGTGGACCGGGCAGGTGCACTTGGAGTTGGCGATCTTGCCGTTCTTGCCGACGACCAGGGCCGTGTCGTAGGCTTCGCGCCCGCTGCCCCGCACTTTGCCGAGCACGCGTTCGCCGTCCAGGGTCACGCCCTGGACGCGGTTGTCCCGGAAGTACTGGTTGCCACGGCGCCAGCTGATGCGCGTGAACTCGCGTTTGATCTGATTATACGACAGCATGCCAGTCGAAAGGGGTCGCGTTGAGTCGGCTCATCCTGGGTCCTGAGTGGGATCGGGGCGCGCCTTTCGTGGAAAAATACCCAAAGGGCGGGCACGCTCCGAACGGAGCGGCGGTCCGCTCACGTTTCCGATGGGCCCATATTTGCCCGAATGAGGGCTGCCTTGCAATGGGGTTTTTCGGGGCAAAAAAAAGAAGGCCCCGGCCGTTGGGCCAGGGCCTTCCGAGAGGAATGCCGAACGGAAATCAGAGCTTGGCGTTCAGGTCGAGCGCCACCTGGAAGTGGTCGTCGATGAGCTTGTCGCCCAGGTTCTTGAAAAACTGGCCCGAGTTGTAGCGGATGCCGAACACCGTGCGGTCGATCGAGACGGTGCCTTTGGCAACGGCCGAGCCGGCCTTGACTTCGATCAGGGCGGGGAAGGTGACGGGGTGGGTCTGGTCGCGCAGGGTCAGGTTGCCGGTCACTTCATGGTTGGCTTCGGCGGTCGGGGTGGCCAGCTTCTTGATCTGGGTGATCGTGAAGGTGGCGACGGGGAACTTGTCCACGGCGAAGAAGTCGTCGGCCTTGAGGTGGCCCACCAGCTTCTTGTTCCAGGTCGCGTCGGTCAGGTCCTTGTTGTCGATCGAGGTCATGTCGATCGTGAACTGGCCGCCGACAATCTCGGTGCCCTTCACTTCGATTTTGCCATCCTTCAGGCGAATGCTGCCGGTGTGGCTTCCGGCCAGCTTCTTGCCGGTCCAGGTCAGGGTGCTCGAAGCCGGGTCAAGCTGCGCGGTCTTGCTGGTTGCGGCTTTGGCGGGCGCTGCTTTGGGGGCGGCGTGCACAGCCGGAGCTGCGGCCAGGGTCAGGGCGGACACGATCATCAGTGCGATTTTCATTCGTCAGGTTTCCTTTGAAGGCCAGACTAGCGCAGGAGGCTCGTTCCCACGAGTGGGAAAAAGGAGACAGATCGTCCTACCTGTGGAACAGTCCGGAAATGGATCTGAACCAAATCCTGACCTTTGTCCGGGTGGCCGAAGCAGGCAGCTTTACCGGGGCGGCTGCCCGTCTGGGCCTGCCCAAGTCGACAGTGAGCCGCAAGGTGGCTGAGCTGGAAGGGCGTCTGGGCGTGAGCCTGCTGCGGCGGACCACCCGTCAGCTTTCCCTGACCGAGGCAGGCGAAGCGTATCTCCGGACCTGCTCGGCCGCCGTGCGGGTCCTGCAGGAGGCAGAGCTTGCCGCGCGCACGGCGCAGGAAACCCCGCAAGGCACCTTGCGGGTGACGGCGGTTGCCGACTTCGCTCGCGCTTACCTGGGGCGCTTCCTGGACCGCTACCTGTCCAAGCACCCGGAGGTGCGGGCCGAGGTTTTCGTCACGGACCGGCTGGTGGACCTGGTGGCCGAAGGCTTTGACCTGGCCATCCGCATGGGGGAGCTGGACGACTCGAACCTGAAGTCCCGGCGCATCGGAAGCAGTGACCTGGGCCTTTACGCGGCTCCCTCGTTCCTGAAGCGGCATCCGGAGCTTTCCCATCCGCGCGATCTGCAGCGGGTGGACTGCCTGCGGTTCACCGCCATTTCCGAAGAAAACACCTGGCGGCTGCGCAATTCGCGTGGACACGAGGAAGACTTCCGGGTGCTGACCCGCTTCTCGTCGAACCACCTGCCGCTGATCCAGGATCGTGCGGAGTCCGGCGCGGGCCTGGCGTTATTGCCCGAGTACACGTGCCGCAAGGCCCTGGCGAGTGGGCGCCTGGTGCGGGTGCTTCCCGCCTGGTGGTCTCCGGGCGGGCCCATCCACATCGTGTTTCCCGAGCAGCGGTTCGTGCCGCCCAAACTGCGCGCCTTCCTGGCCGTGCTGGACGAGGAGCTGACCGAGAAGCGCTGAGACTCAGCTCCGGAGCAGGCCCAGCGTGCCCTGGAAGACCAGCGCGGCATGCGCGGTCCAGGCCAGAGTGCGGACCCAGTTGCCCAGCACCAGGAACCGGTGAGCGCCCGCCTGGAAGCCCGAAGCCAGACGCGAGTGCGCCGGCACCGACAGCAGCCCCGTGGCTGCGAACACGGCCAGACTCAGGCCGAGGCAGCCCCAACGGACCTCGCTACCCAGCCCGGCTGGTGACTGCACCTGTAGAAGCAGTGCGGTGCCCAGCTGTGTGAGCATCACGGGCAGGACGATCCAGGTGATGCGTCCGCTGTGCGCGGCGTGGAAGGTCTCGAAGCGTTCAGGCGCCACCTGGTCCATGAGCGGGTAGTGAACGAGCTGGACGAGCCAGATCAGCCCGGTCATGAACCACACGGACGCCGAATGCAGGAGCCAAAGCGGGAGTTCCATCGGTCAGAGCAGCTTCTCGACTTCCTTCTCGAGCGCGGCCGGGGTGGTCACCGAGGCGAAGCGCTCCACGACCTGCCCCTGGCGGTCGACCAGGAACTTGGTGAAGTTCCACTTGATGCCTTCGGTGCCCAGGATGCCTTTCTGCGAGCTCTTCAGGTGCTGGTACAGCGGGTGGGCGCTGGCCCCGTTGACGTCGACCTTGGCGAACATGGGAAAGCTGACCTGGTAGGTGAGCGAACAGAACCCCTGGATCTCGGATTCCGTGCCCGGCTCCTGCGCCCCGAACTGGTTGCAGGGAAAGCCCAGGACGACCAGCCCGCGGTCCTTGAACTTCCGGTACAGCGCCTCGAGCCCTTCGTACTGGGGGGTGAAGCCGCAGCGGCTGGCCACGTTCACGATCAGCAGGACCTTGCCCTGGTGCTCGCGCAGGGTGGTTTCCTGGCCGGTGATGGTTTTCAGGGGAATTTCGTAGATCGAGGCGGGGGTGCTCATGGCGGGGTCTCCT
>CANFHS010000234.1 GCA_947446835.1 Bacteriovoracaceae bacterium | reverse complement strand
GTGCGGCCTTCGGCTCGGTCATCCCCATCATTGCCTGCCAGTACGGCTTCCGCTGCCGGGGCGGGGCCGAGGGAGTCGGGACCGCCACGACCGAGGCCGTGGTGGCCTCCACCCTCGCCATTATTGCTTTGGATTTCGCATTGACCTTCCTGATAATGGGGGCCCCATGAAGCTTTCAAACGAGTCAAAAGTCGGCGCGCTGGTCGCGGTCACAGTCGGATTGGCCATGGCTTTTGCCTGGGCCCTGGGCATCGTGAACCCCTTCAGCCGCACCCGCGAGTTCTACGTGACCTACAACTTTGCCGGCGGCATCGATGTGGGTTCACCCGTGCGCGTTTCGGGCATCAAGGTGGGACGGGTCGAGAAGATCGAGTTCTTCCAGCTGATCGACCCCAAATCGCGCGTGGGGCTGAAGGAGCCGGGCAGCGCGCCCGACGACGTGACCGAGGACGGCAAGGTGGTGGCGCCCGTGCGGATCAAGGTGTCCATCCGCAACGACGCTGCCCTGGGCGTTCGCGAGGATTCCCGCTTCTACATCAATATCGCGGGCCTGATCGGCGAGCGCTACCTGGAGGTCACTCCCGGCACGCGCAAGGCCAAGGAGCTGCAGGCCGGAACCGTGGTGGCCGGCGTGGACCCGCCGCGTATCGACCAGCTGCTGTCGCAGAGCTTCAACCTGGCCGGCAAGATCCAGGAAATCATCGAAGAGAACAAGGGTGACCTGACCCGGTCCATCGAGCTGCTGTACAAATTGTCGGGGAACCTGAACCAGACCCTGGCCTGGGTCGACAAGAGCGGCGTGTTCAAGGGCGACCTGAGCAAGCTGGTGGCGAACCTGATCGTCATCACCGAGGACGTGAAGACCCTGACCAACAAGACCCGCACGCCCGAGGGCGAAAAGACCCTGAAGCTGCTCTACGACCTGCTGTGGCGCCTGGAAGGCCTGGACTCCAAGCTGGTGCGCGAGTTCCTGCAGAAAGAAGGCATCCGGGCCCGGATCTTCTGAGGGTGGGGGGGGCGATCAGCCGCTCCAACGCCGCGCACGCCAATCGGCTTGCTGTTCGCGGTCCAGGAAAGTCCACGCCACCACGCGGCTCTTCTTCTGCCCCTGGGCCATGTCGATGGTCTCGCAATCAAAGGCGCCAGCGCGCTCCAGGGCACCGTAGACCCTGGGCAGGTTGGCTTCCTTCGAGATGAGCGTCGAGTACCAGAACACGCTGCGCGGGTTGCGTGTGCTTTCTTCGATGAGGCGCCCGACGAACACGGCTTCTCCGCCCGGGCACCACAGCTCCCCGCTTTGACCGCCGAAATTCAGCACCGGCGCGCGCCCATCCGGCCCTCCCGCCGCTCCGGGACGACCCAGGTTCCGCCATTTGCGACGGCTGCCTTCCAGGGCTTCTTCGGCGGACGCATGGAACGGCGGATTGCAAAGGGTGAAGTCCACAAGTTCCTGGGGCTTCAACAATCCCTGCAGAAGGTGGGATCGGTTCTTCTGCAGCCGCAGCTCAATCCCGCTGGAGAGGCCTGGGTTTCCGGCCAGGATCCGCTGCGATGAAGCCAAGGCCACCGGATCGACGTCCGAACCGACGAAGCTCCATCCGTATTCCAGGTGGCCGACCAGGGGGTAGATGCAGCTGGCGCCCACGCCGATGTCCCAGCCCAGGATGTGGCCACCCTGGGGAATGACTCCCTGGTTGGAGGACGCCAGCAGATCAGCCATCCAGTGCAGGTAATCGGAGCGGCCCGGCACCGGTGGGCACAGGAATCCTTCGGGGATGTCCCAGGACTGGATGCCGTAAAACTGGGCCAGCAAGGCGCGGTTCAAGGTCCTGACCGCGGCCGGGTCGGCGAAATCGACCGAGCGATCGCCATGGGGGTTGGGACGCACGAAGCGCGAAAGGTCGGGGCAGCTCCGGATGAGCTGATCAAAGTCGTAGCGCCCCTGGTGGCGGTTCCTGGGATGAAACAGCGACACTCAGGTCTTCCAGGTCTTGTCGCGGGCCGCGAGCTCGGCGCGCAGCGCCCCGAGCTCGACCTGGCGTTGGGCTTCGGTGCGGCCCAGCTCCTTGGCCCAGAGGTGCGACAGCGCCTCGGCCCAGGGCAGGCCGTGGTCGGCGCGCGCCAGGTAAAGTGGCGAGCGGCGATGGAAAAAGTCCTCGAGCGCCAGCACCCCGCCTTCGCGCAGCTGGAAAAGCAGCTGCCCTTCCAGGCACGAAAACCCTTCAGGGTCGGCCGGGCGCGCGGTTCCCGGGGCGCGACCCAGCAGCTGGTCGGCTTCCTTCTGCAGCGCCAACACGCGCAGGGCCTCGCGGCCGTAGCGCGACACCAGGTCCTCGGGCAGCGGCCTGCCGTCTTCGGCGGCCTGGTGCCGAGCCTGTTCCATGGCCTGGGCCGTGGCTTCGGGGTTGGGCGTGGGCGTGGTCCGCGAACGGCCCCAGTGGGCCTTGAGACCGCGCTTGCGTGCCTCACGCACGGTGTAGTCCACGATTTCTTCGGCCATCTTGCGGTGGGTGGTGTACTTGCCGCCGGCCACGATCACGGCGCCGCCCGGACCGGTGATGATCTCGTGCTCGCGACTGACCTTGGAAAGCGAAGCTTCGCCCGCGGCGGGACCCGGTTTGGCACCCGGATCGCCCTGCGTGGCGCGAGCCCCCCAGGCCGGATGAGCGCCCGGCGCGACCAGCGGGCGCACTCCCACGTAGGTGCTGACAATGTCGGCGGGGCCGAGCTTCAGCTCGGGAAAGTAGCGCTCCAGCAGCTGCATGAGGTAACCCACGTCGCGCGAATCCACTTCGGCGCGCTCGGGCTCGGCCGGAGTGGGCCCGTCGGTGGTCCCGACAATGGTGACTCCCGCACCCAGGTCAGGCCTCGGAATCACGAACGAGATGCGGCCGTCGGTGGGGTGACTCATGACCAGCGCGCCCGCAACGGGCAAGCGCTTCAGGTCGAAAACCAGATGGACTCCCTTGGAGGGCTTGAGCCATTTCTTCCACGAAGGATCGATGCGCGTGCTGACCGAGTCGGTCCACGGTCCCGCGCAGACCACCGTCTGCCGGGCCCGCACTTCCAGGGTGTTTCCGGCCTCACGGTCCTTCAACCGGAACCCGGCCAGATCCTGCTCGGGAGCGCCCTTGGCCCGCGAAGCCCCCGGACGCCAGAGCGGCTCCATGGCCTCGACCCGGCTGGCGATGCGGACGCCCATCCGGGCGGCATCGCGCAGCAGCTCGATGACCAGCATGTCGTCCCACATGGACGCATCAAAGTACCGGAATCCGCCCCGCAACCCTTCGGAACGCAGGCCGGGCAGCTCGCTCATCATCTGCCGGCGCGACAGCCGGCGGTGCATTCCGGGAGTGCGGAACAAGGCCAGCAGATCGTACAGGATCATTCCCAGGCCCACTTCGAAACGCCCGTGCGGGTCGCCCGCGT
>CANFHS010000233.1 GCA_947446835.1 Bacteriovoracaceae bacterium | reverse complement strand
GTCAGCTCATGTATTGGAGCGGCAACGAGATCCATCGGGTGCAGGTCAAGGAGAGCATGGAACTCCAGGATGTGCCGGGTCCGGTGCGTTGGATCGGCCTGAACAGCCGCTACTTCCTGATGGCCCTCGTCAATGAGACGGGCCTTCCCGCACGCGGGCTTGTGCAGCCGATCGGGCCCTGGAATGCCCGGGTTTCGCTCGTGGTTCCGGTTTCCTCGAACAGCCTGAGCGTTCCCCTGAAGGCCTACTTCGGGCCCAAGGACCTGGAGCAGCTGCGCTCGGTGGACAGCACGCTGGACCACACGGTGGATTTCGGCTGGTTCACGGTTCTGGCCTATCCGTTGCTGAAGCTTCTCAAGGCTTTCCACGGCCTGGTGGGCAACTGGGGCATCGCCATCATCCTGCTGACCCTGGTGGTCAAGGCGGCGACTTTCCCCCTGACCTACAAGAGCATGAAGAGCATGAAGAAGATGGCTGTGATCCAGCCCCAGCTCCAGCGCTTGAAGGAGAAATACAAGGACGACCGCGAAGCCCTGAACCGCGAGATGCTGACGCTGATGCGGACGCAAGGCTACAACCCGGTGGCGGGCTGCTTCCCGATCCTGATCCAGATGCCGGTGTTCTTCGCGCTGTATCGGGTGCTCTACAGCTCCATCGAGCTGCTCCACGCGCCCTTTGCGCTCTGGATCCAGGACCTCTCGGCCCGCGATCCTTTCTACATCACGCCGGTCATCCTCACGCTGACCATGTGGCTCCAGCAGCGGCTCACTCCGAACACGGCGACCGATCCAGCCCAGCAGCGCATGATGCAGCTCATGCCGGTCATCTTCGGTGTGTTCATGCTGACCCTGCCTTCGGGCCTTGCGGTCTACATGCTGGTCAACGCGCTGACCAGCATTGGCCAGCAGGTGTACCTCAACAAGAAGTTGGGCCTCGGAAATGCAAGGCCTTCACCCGTCAGCGCCTGACCGGTCCGGATACCTCTCCAGGGCACCGATCGCGGCCTTGGCGACTCCCGTAGGAGGCGCCATCGCGGTGGTGCGCCTGAGCGGGCCGGGCGTGCTCGAGGCCCTGGACAGGCTTTCGCCGGCGAGGAGGCTCTCGGATTCCGAGCCCAGGGTGCTGCGCAGGATCACCCTTCGCACGCCCCAGGGCCAGGTCCTGGACGATGCGATGGCGGTGATCTTCAAGGCTCAGGCCAGCTACACGGGCGAGGACAGCGCCGAACTCCACATCCATGGCAGCGCCGTGGTGGCAACGCGCGTGCTCGAGGCGCTCCGGGAACAGGGCATCCGCCAGGCGCTCCCGGGGGAATTCAGCTTTCGCGCCGTCCGGAACGGCAAGATGAGCGTGTCGCAGGCCGAGGCCGTGGCTGACCTGATTTCGGCTTCCAACGAGTCGGCGGCCGACCTGGCGCTGGAAAAGATGGCGGGGAGCCAGGGCGTGCTCCTGGGGCAGTTGGCCGAGAGCCTCAGGCAATTGGCGACGCTCGGAGAGGCGGGCATCGATTTTTCGGATCAGGACATCGAGGAAATCAGTCTCCCCGCGCTCCGGCAGAGGCTTGCCCCCATCCAGGAGGCGCTCGAAAAGCTGGAAGGCAGCTACGAGCGGGGCTCGAAGGTGCAGGAGGGGCTTCGGGTCGCGTTCATCGGGCTTCCCAATGCCGGCAAATCGAGCTTCTTCAATGCGCTCCTGGGCGAAGACCGCTCGATTGTCTCGGAGCTCGCGGGAACCACCCGCGACGTGGTCCGCGAGAGGCTGTCGCTCCGGGGTCAACGGGGCAGTGTGACGCTCCGGCTGGAAGATACGGCGGGTCTGCGCTCCACCGAGGATCGCATCGAGAAGCTGGGCGTGGAGCGCTCGCTGAGGGCGGCCCGCGAGGCTGAGCTCATTCTCCTGATCTGGGATACGAGCCTTTCCGGCGAGGCGGCCCAGGCCGGCCTCCGGGATCTCAAGACCAGCTGGAAGGCGCTGGGAGAGCCCGTCTCCAGGACCCTGGGAGTCCTGACTCAAGGTGACCGGGAAAGTTCCCAGTCCAAGCCGCCCGAGGACCTGGGCATCCCGTGGGTGGGGCCCACTTCTGCCGTGACTGGGCAGGGAATCCAGGAGGCGGCGCGGAACATCGCGGATTTCTGTGAGAAGTGGGTACACAGGGATCCGGGCGAAGTGCTCCTGACCCGGCTTGACCAGCAGAGGGCTGTCGCGCGGGCGCGAGAGGACCTGGCTCGGGCTGCAGTGGCGCCGGAGCTGGATCTCTTTGCTGCTGACCTGCGTCAGGGGCTTCAGGCGCTGGCGCCGCTGATCGGCGAGACCCTTCCGGATGACATCCTGGGGCGCATTTTCTCGCAGTTTTGCATCGGCAAGTAGCGCTTGAAATCACTGATCTTCTGGGGCTTAGTGGGCGTCTCAAATGAAGGAGACTTCCACCATGTCGAGCTCCATTCGAAAGATCGGCGTTTTGGGCGCGGGCCAGATGGGCGGGGGCATTGCCCAGGTCGCGGCACAATCCGGCTATGAGGTTCTCCTGGCGGACGTGAGCCGGGAGGCTTCGGAAAAAGGGAAGGCCAAGATCGCCTCCCAGCTCAAGAAGCTGGTCGAGAAGGGCAAGATGTCCGAGGACGACAGCCAGTCGCTTCTGGGTCGGATCCAGCCCGTGGAGGGGATTCCGGGCCTGGCCGCGGCTGATCTGGTCATCGAGGCCGTGACCGAGAATCCGGACCTCAAGTTCAAGATCTTCCGCGAGCTCGACCAGGCTTGCGCGCCCCATGCCATCCTTGCCACCAACACGTCCTCGATCTCCATCACCCGGATCGCGGCCCAGACCCGTCGGCCCGAAAAGGTCGCAGGCATGCACTTCATGAATCCCGTGCCGGTCATGAAGCTCGTCGAGGGGATCCGCGGCCTGCAGACCTCCGACGAAGTCTTTGCCGCGGTCCGCGCCGTTTCCGAGAAGATGGGCAAGACGTTCGTGGCTGTGAAGGACATTCCGGGATTCGCGGTGAACCGCATCCTGATGCCCATGATCAATGAGGCAGTCCAGGCCCTCTATGAGGGCATCGCGACGGTCGAGGACATCGATACTTCGATGAAACTGGGAACCAATCAGCCCATGGGCCCCCTGACCTTGGCCGATTTCATCGGCCTGGATACCTGCCTGGCAATCATGGAAGTGCTCCATGAGGGACTGGGCGACACCAAGTACCGCCCCTCGCCGCTGCTCAAGCAGTATGTTTCGGCGGGCTGGCTGGGACGCAAATCGGGTCGGGGTTTCTATCGTTATGACGTTCAATAATATTCGTATTGAATCGGTCGATCCGGGAATCCGCATCGTCACCATCGCCCGCGAAAAGGTGCTCAACTGCCTGAACAGCGAGACCCTTTCGGAGCTCCGGGATGCCTTGGGCGAGCTTGCGCGCGACGAATCCGTCCG
>CANFHS010000232.1 GCA_947446835.1 Bacteriovoracaceae bacterium | reverse complement strand
GGCCCTTCTCATGGTTTACTTGCCGCTCCTGGGACTGGGCTGCTTCGTCGGGGTTTCGGCCTGGCACTTTGGCAAGACCGAGTTTCCAGAGGCGGGCGCACCTCGGTCGTTCCTGTGGGGCCTGTCGCTTTTGACCTGGGCCATCCTGGCGCCCTGGGGCGAGACCGCGCCGATGCTCCGCACGCTGTTGGGCCAGGCGACCCAAGCCTCCGAGTCGCTGCTCGCGGCGCTGGAGCTCTACCGCCACGGGATCCTGGCTGCGGCCTTTGTGACGGGCGTGGGCGCGGCCCTGGGCCCTTCGCGGCGCGAAGGCCGAGGCTGGCTTGCGCGCGCCCAGGACGCAACGCTCTTTGAGCTCTGGTGCCTGGGCTTTGCCAAGCTTCCCTTTGCCGTGGCGTTCTCACTCTTCTTTGTTCTCGATCACTCGCGAAAGTCGTGGCTCGATCAGGCCCGGGCCTTGGGCCATCCCAAGTGGAGCAGGCTTGCGGCCTACGCGCTTCCCACCACCTTGGGAGCGCTGCTGCTGCTGGGCCTGGCCGCCACCCGCTGGCAGGGCGCCTGGCCCGCGGTCTTCGCGCTTCTGAGCGCCGTCACGCTTCCGCATGCCTGGGTCATGAGCCGCCTTCCCCAAGCCGCACACCCGAAATGAGAGAGGCGTCCAGGAGAGCCTCCTGGACGCCTCGAATCGAGTTCAGTTCGTCTGAGCCGTCAACGGATCAGGCGGACTTCTTGTCGGAAATGGCCATCGAGTACACCACCAGACCGAAGCCGATCTTGTTCACGGCGTCGCCGATGTTGTAGATCAGGTCCATGTTCATGTTCAGCACGCCTGCCAGCAGGTTGCCGGGCAGGGTCATGTAACCGATCGGGTAGATGGCCCAACCGACCAGCACGAACCGGGTCAGCAGGGTGAAAGCCCGCTGCACGTTCGCATCCTTGGATCCGTGGCAGAGCGCCTTGGCTTCGCCCAGCAGGATTTCATACAGGATGCCCACGTAGCCGATCGTGGAGATGATGCCCCACAGGACGTTCTTGTCGCGGGCCACCGCTTCACCGATGTAACCTGCCACGAGCATCAGCACCGACCACATGATCAGCCGGGTCAGAAGACCCTTGGTGGCACCGGCCGGCTTCAGCAGCAGGTAGAATTCAACGCACATCAGGGGAACCGTCAGGGTCCAGTCGATGTACCGGAATTCGGTGGGGGACGTTCCTGAGCTGAGCCAAACACCGCGCATGTAGTAGTAGTGCACGGCAGCGATGAATGTGATCAGACCGGAAACCAGGAGCGAGACTTTCCACTTCTCCGCAACGCGGCCTCTCTCCATGAAGAAGAAGATCGATGCGGCGAGCATCGACATGTATCCGGTAAAGAACGTAAAGCCTACTGCATCACCTGCTTTTAGGACGACTTGAGTATCCATACGCACTCCCTCCTTGGGGGTGGTTCCGGGGCCAACCGGGTTACTGTTAAATCAATTCTAACAGTTCAAATCAGCCTGAACCATTAATTTTTGCGAAGCGTTAACCCGGAGAAACCCCTCAGAATATTTAAACAGAAATGGGAGAAGCCACAGGAATTGAACCAAAACGCAGTCCATCCGGCGCGATGCCCCCGCGACAAAGCGCCCCTGTGTCTTTTCGGGCCTCTCAACCTCCTGCGTAGCGTGCGCGGCTCACCAGCGACCCGGTACTGACCTGCGAGCCGTCAGGGAATTGACAAAAAGATTGCTCCTGATTTCTGGCGTCGGTTCCGAGGACGACCTGACCTGCCAGGACGTCCCGGCAAATGAGCGACCCCGGATTCTTGCCTCCACGCAAGCGCGAAGCCGGAATCCCGCTCAAGGTGGCGCGCCCAAGGCCCTGAAGCGCCTGGCAGCGCTCCGGGCTCTTCTCACCCGGGCAATGCACCCAGGCTGGTGGGTCAGTCGTGACCCGCTCCATCAGGACCGGATGCCCTTGAAGACTCCACAACACCGTGGCCAGGACACCCAGCTTCATGGAGCCCTCTCCACGGTCTGCATGCGGAAGGTGTTCACCGACAACGCCTCCAGATCCACCCAGAGCTGCCCGTCCTGGCATTCCCACTCCTTGGAATACCCGTCGCAGTCGGTACCCCAGGAGTTCCGCACCAGAACCTGGCATTTTCCGGCCTTTTTCCGAAGTCCCATCGCAATGGAGGCGTGGGCGCGGCACGCTGGATCAGAAAACCGCCCGGGCGAAGGCTCCGGCGACGGCCTCCAATCGCGGCCTCGCTCCAGGAGCGCCGCACAATAGGACAGGCCTACCGGGGTCGACCCCTTGCCCTGGGCCAAGTGCTCGGCAATCTTCCGACCCATCACGCTGACCAGCTGCTGTTCGCTCAGGTTATTGCCATAAACCTCATGGCACTGGACCTCGAAGGGAGGCTTAAGCCTTTGCTCGCCTCGGCATTCCACCCCAAGAACTCCCAACGCCAGGGCTGAAAACTGATTGAACCGAAGGATTTCCCCAAGCTTCTCCAGGCTGGGAAGCTTCATCACCGGATGACTGACCTTCGTGCAGTCCAGAAGCTCGCCCATCAAGCCAAACGCATGCTTTCGCTCGGCCGCCATTCCCGCCTCGAAAATCTGGTCCAGTCCCTTCTGGAGTCTCAACTGGGCCAGCTCCTCCTCCAGGGCCCGCTCATGCCTCTCGAAGACTTCCAGAAGCTTCAGCATGGCCCGCCTCGGGGTTTGATGGTCCAGCTGCCTGAGGACCTCCTCATGGCTGCAGGCACCCATTTCGGCCAACCCCATGACCGTGTCGCACGCGTTTCCCCCGTCCACGCCCCCGTTGTTGTCGCGGGTCGGAACCGCGCTCCAGCTCTTCTTGGAGAGCAACGCCGCATCGATGGCCGAAGTCCGCGGGTGAGGCACCCGCTGCTGGGTCAGAAGCGAGTCAAAGAGCTGGGCTCCGGTTTCGGCATAGCAGATACCCAAGCCATCCTGGTCCACGACAGGAGCTTTTTCGAGTGCCCCGCCCGGCCCATCGAGGCGGACTTCCTCACCACAGGGGGGATCCACAGAAAGCGCCGTGAGCCGCTCACTGACCTTCACAAGGACATTGTCGCGCGTGTCGGAGAGCAGGATCTTCCGCAAGACGGGAACCTTGCTCTCGGAGGGCTCCAGCCGCATCAGTACCTCGACGGCGTCTCGACCCGAGGCCTTGGACCCGCCCAAGATCCGCTTTTCCAGAATGGGAACCGCCTTCAGCGTCTCCGGCGTTCGGAGGCTGGGCAAGGCTTTCAGTCCAAGGTCTTGAAGGACCGGGTTCTTCTCGTTCAGGAGCTCAACGATCCGGGCGGTCAGGGCCTGGTTCTGGGCGATGCTCTTGGGGGATCCGCCCAGCGTCACGGCCGCAGCCCTGGCCACTGCGGGGATGGGGTCCCGGATCAGTGCCCAGAGCGGCCACTCC
>CANFHS010000231.1 GCA_947446835.1 Bacteriovoracaceae bacterium | reverse complement strand
GGCCGCCGCCACGCCGGTGGGGCGCGGGCACGTGGGCCACCAGGTCGATGCGGTCCAGGACTGGGCCGGACAGTCGTGCCAGGTACGAGCGCCGTGCTGCCGGGGCGCAACGGCAGTCTTCTTCGAGCGAGCCTCGGCTGCCATCCCAGCCGCCGCAGGGACAAAGGTTACCGGTGGCCGCCAGCTGGAATCGGGCCGGAAACTCGATCTGGCCCTGCACGCGGGTCAGGGTCACCCGCCCCGACTCCAGCGGTTCGCGAAGGGCTTCGCGCGAGTCGCGGGACCATTCTGGAAATTCGTCGGCGTGCAGGATGCCTCCGTGGGCCAGCGTGAATTCGCCGGGGCGGATGCCGGACGGAGTGGCCGAGCCCACCAGGGCGGAGGCCTTGACCTGGGCGCCGATGCGCCGGATGGGACAGGCGGGCTCGGGCGAGGTCGGGTCGGGGCGCGCCGCCTGCGACAGCTCCGACAGCAGCAGACGCAAGGCGCGCACTTCGGCGGAGGGTTCGGAGGCGAGAGCCGAAAGCCACTCCAGGGCGACCGTTTTTCCGCTTCCCCGTGAGCCCAGCAGGAGCAGGTGGTGGTCGCCGGCGGCTGCCACTCCGATGACCCGCTCCAGCCAGGGATCGAGCCTCAGGAGCGGGGTTGCGCTTGGCGCCGGGCCTTGGGCTTCCGGCGATTCCGTTTCCAGCTTCACTCCGAAGTGGGTGGGGTTCTGCAGGGCTTTCCAGGCTTCCTGAAAACTGGCCACCGCCTGGAGCGAGGGAAACCGGGAGGCAAACGCCCCGGATTGTTTCAGGGCACGGATGCGGGAGCGCACGCGCGGGGTCAGCGCTTCGGAGGGAAGGATGACCCGCTCCACGCCCTGCGACCAGGCGGCGTACAAGGCTCGAAGCTCCTGTCCCGGACTGCGCAGGTGGCCTTCCAGGCTGAGCTCGCCCCAGGCCACGGTATCGGCGCGATCGCCCTCGCGTTCGGAGGCCAGGACCGCCAGGGCCATGGCCAGATCGGTGCCCGTGCCGCGTTTCCGCACGCTGGCGGGAGACAAGTTCAGCACCACCCGCCGACGCGGAAACTCGAAGCCCGAGCCCGCGAAGGCGGCCCGGATGCGTTCGCGGGCTTCGGAAACTTCGGGCGCGGGCAGCCCCACGATGTGGATGGAAGGAAGCTGGAGGCTCGAGAACACCTCGATGGTCTGGAGGGTGGGAAGCAGGTCCTGGTTGAGCGGAGCGTAGATGCGATTCATGGCACCGAAGCGGGTGCAGCCGCTGTGCCCGGGGGCAGGGTTCAGCGATCCAGACGCTGCCGGAAACCGGTGAGGTGGACCGGGAATCGGATCAGCCCGGACGCTTTCGGGCCTGCCGGGTCAAGAACTCTTTGGCCTCGTTGATGCGTTCGGCGATGCGCTGGGCATCTTTCCATTCCCGCGATCCGGGTGGGCCGATGCGATCGGGGTGGTACCGTTTCATGAGCTCCCGGTAGGCCAGCTTGATCTCCTGGGCGGAGGCCGTGGCGCTGACTCCGAGGATTTCGTGGGGAGCTCCGTCCAGGCGGATTCCCGGAAGCTGGAGCGGCCCGGACTGGGTCTTGATCTTGGCCTGCGCCAGCTCGTCCTGACCTGGTTTGGACTTCCGCCGCAGGTCGGCCTCGCGGACCTTGAAGCTGGATTCCGGGGTCCGGGAGCGCAGGAAATAAAACAGGGCTCCTGCGATCAGGACCAGAAAGCCCCCTTGGGCCAGGATAAAGAGTTTTTCCAGGATCCGGGGACTCATCTGCTTCATTATGCCGCAACCCGAGGCCGGGGCACAAACCGTGCTCCGGGAGACCTGCATGCGCTGGATGCGGCTCGGATTCCTGACCTTTGGCTGGGCGATGATCGTTGGGGTGGCGCCGGGATGGGCCGCCGAGTGCCTGAAGCCCGCGGGAACCTGGCTGCAGCTTTCGCAGAGTCCGGTTTGTCGCGGCCGATGGGTTCTGGCCGACCGACCCGGGTCGCTCTGCCTGGGCGAGGACGCCCTGCGCGCTTGGCTTGCGGCCCAACCCACGGAAGCACCGCTGTGCTTTGAGGGACGCTGGCGGGCGCGGGCCAAGATCAGGAACGATCCGGATGCCCCCGCCAAGAAGGCCCGGCTCGAGTTCCTGGCGGAGCGCTGGCTGGGGCCGCGTGCCGAGGCGCGCTCTGCCCGGCCCGTGGGGGTGCGCTCCTGGCTGCAGCGGGCTCGCCGGGCCTGGGAGCGGGAGCGGCTCAGGCTCTCGGAGCTGCTGGAGCCCGGGGATGGCGCTGGAATCCTGCGCAGCCTGCTGCTCGGGGAATCGGCGGGAGACCTGTCGGGGCTGCTCAGGCAGCTGGGCCTGGTGCATGTGTTCGCGGCGACGGGCATTCATCTTTACGCGGTCACGGGCTGGGTGCGCTGGAGCGTGGGAGCGCTCGGGTCGGTGACGGGGCTTCCAGTGACCTGGGGCGTGGCCCTGGCGCGAGGCGCTTCTCGTGTGGCGTGGCTCGGGCTTTGGCTCTTGAGCGGGGCGCGGCCGGGAATGCTGAGGCCGTTGCTGGTGCTGGGCCTGCGAAGTGGCGGCGAGGCCCTGGGCCTGCGATGGCGGCCGCTGGCGCCGCTCGGTGTTTCATTGGCTTTGGATGGAAGCCTGGCCCTGGTCCGGGCGCTTCAGGGGAATCCGGAAGCCTGGGCGCCCGGGCGTTGGCTGTACGCGGCCGCGGTGGGCGGTGGCCTGATGGCGCTTCAGCACGCGCAGCGGAACGGGCGGAGCGGTGACGGTCCGGGCGCGCTGCTGCGCGAGCACGCTGCCATGGCTTGGGGCTCGTGGGTACTGCTCGGATCGGTCGAAGCGCTGCAGACGGGCCGGGTCGCCCCGTTCACCCCGGTGTTGAGCCTGGTGACGGTACCGCTCCTGGCCAGCTTCGCATATCCGCTAGCGGGCTGCGCCTGGCTCCTGGATCGTCTGGGAGAAGGCGAACTGGCGGCTCGCGGTGCCCGCGCGGCGGGGGCTGTGGCGGGCGGTGGGGTGGAGCTGGTGCTGAAGGGGGCGTTGGCCGTGCCGGCGGTGTGGGTGGTGCCTGCAGCAGCGGTGGGCGCCGCAGCGGTGCTTGCGGCGTTTTGCTGGGGGCGAAGGCTGGGGTGGGCGGTGTGGCTGGGCCTGGCGGCGCTCAGGCTGGGAGTGGCGCTCGCGCCCACGGCGCTGCTGGCTGCGCCCGGAGCCATGGCCACCGCCCAGGTGGAGCAGTTGGACGTGGGGCAAGGGGATTCGGCTTGGGTGCGCGGCGCGAGCGGGGTGGGGCTGTTGGACACGGGTGGGGAGCGCAGCCTGGGCGCCTCCGGGTGGATCGAGTTTCTGGGTCGCGAGCGGGTGGCGCGCCTGGACTGGATTGCGCTGACCCATCTGGATGAGGACCACGCGGGTGGCGTGAAGCTGCTCGCGGACCTGTTGCCGGTAGGCTGCGTGGTCAGCCCGGATCAGCAGTGG
>CANFHS010000230.1 GCA_947446835.1 Bacteriovoracaceae bacterium | reverse complement strand
TCATCGTGTGCCGTTCGGGCTCGTCGACCCTGTCCGAGATTGCCGCCGTGGGGCGCGCCGCGGTCTTTGTGCCGTTCCCGTTCCACACGGATCGGCAGCAGGAGAAAAACGCCCGGATTTTCACCGACCGGGGCGCGGGCAGGCTCCTTCTGCAGACCGAGTCCAAGGGGCTCGACCTGGCGCGGATCGTGCGCGAGCTGGTCATGAATCCGGCTGAAATCGAGCGGATGGAAGCGGCTGCAAGGCAGCTGCACCGCACGGACGCGGCGGGCGCCATCGTGAAGGCCCTCCAGGGCTGAGGCGGCCCGTTTTACCCCTTGAGGGGGGCGCCTTTTTTTCGCTAATGTGCGCCCCTATGGCTCAAGGACGGCAGAGGACCCGGCTTCATTTCGTAGGCATCGGCGGCATCGGAATGAGCGGGATTGCCGAGGTCTTCCTGAACCAGGGCTACCCGGTCAGCGGCTCGGATCTGGCCGATTCCGACACCACCCGCCGGCTGAAGGGCCTGGGTGCCCGGATCCAGCTGGGTCATCGCGCCGAGAACGTGGGCGATGCGGGCGTGGTCATCGTCTCTTCGGCCGTCCGTCCGGACAACCCGGAAGTCCAGGAGGCGCGCAAGCACCGCATTCCGGTCATTCCACGGGCCGAGATGCTGGGCGAGCTGATGCGCGGAAAGACGGGCCTCGCCGTGGCGGGCACCCACGGAAAGACCACCACGACCTCCCTGCTGGCCTCGGTGCTGAGCCATGCGGGACTGGATCCCACGATCGTCGTGGGCGGCAAGGTGGACAGCCTGGGCGGCACCAACGCCAAGCTGGGCCAGGGCCAGGTGGTGGTCGCCGAGGCCGATGAAAGCGACGGCTCGTTCCTGCACTTGCCGGCCACCTACGGGGTCATCACCAATATCGACAACGACCACCTGGATCACTTCGGCAGCCTGGCTGCCATCGAAGAGGCCTTCGTGGAGTTCGTGGCCAAGCTGCCTTTCTACGGAGTGGTGGCGGTTTGCGGCGACGATCCGGGTGTCAGGCGCTGCCTTTCCCGCTTCACCAAGCCCTTCATGACCTATGGTCTGGGCCCCGAAAATGATCTTGTGGCCGAGGACGTGCGTGTGGAGGCCCTGGGTTCGCGTTTCCGGGTGCGCTCGGGAACGCAGACGCTGGGGGAAGTGCGCGTGCCCGTACCTGGCCGCCATAATGTGCTGAACGCCCTGGCAGCCGTGGCCTTGGGGCTCAGGCTTGAGATCCCCTTCGACAAGATTGCCGAGGGCCTTGGGGCTTTTGGTGGGGTCAAGCGGCGCTTCGACATCCGTTGGCGCGACGAGGCCCGGCAGCAGGTCATGGTGGACGATTACGCCCATCATCCGACCGAGGTGCAGGCCACGCTGGCAGCTGCCCGCTCCTGGTGGAAGGGCCGCATCGTGGCGGTTTTCCAGCCCCACCGTTACAGCCGGACCCTTCACTGCCGGGAGGGCTTCATGGCCTCTTTCCGCGATTCGGATGTGGTCCTGGTCACCGACATCTACGCCGCGGGCGAAGAGCCCATCGAGGGGGTCACGGCCCAGGCTCTGGTGGAGGACTTGAAGCGCGTGGCCCTGCCGGATCAGGAAGTGGCGCACGTGGGTGACCTGGAGGCTGCAGCCGAGGCCGTCTGCGCACGGCTTCGTGACGGGGATCTGGTGATCTGCCTGGGAGCAGGCCACATCACCCGGCTTCCCGACCTGGTGCGTGAGCGGGTGAAGGCGTGAGCACTCCGGGCAAGAAGCTCAAGGAGTGGCTTGAGGCGCAGGCTTCCCGCTTCGAGGGGCAGCTGCTCTGGGATGAGCCCCTGGCCCGCCACACCTACTACCGGATCGGCGGGCCAGCCCGGGTCGTGGCTGTGCCGCGCTCGCGGCAGGATCTGGAGCTGCTGCAGCAGGCGCTGCAGGCCACCCAAGCTCCTTTCTTCGTGCTGGGCCTCGGGTCCAATGTCCTGGCCTCCGATCAGGGCTTTGAGGGTCTGGTCCTGAAGAGCCAGAAGCTCGATCTGGGCATCGAGCTTCTCTCGGAAGCCCTGATCCGCACCGGGGCGAGTGTCGCGATTTCCACCCTGCTCAGGCGCGCTGCCGAGGAGGGCTGGCAGGGGCTCGAATTCCTGACCGGCATTCCGGGCTCCGTGGGTGGCGCGGTCCGGATGAATGGCGGCACCCACCTGGGTGAGACGGCGGGCGCCGTGGTGGCGGTGGAAGCGTTCGACCTCAAGGCGGGTGCGTACCGGCGCGTGGAAGGCAGCGGGCTCCGCTTCGAGTACCGGAAGAACCTCTTTTTGCGCCCGGAAGAAGTCGTCGTATCGGCCGAATGGCGGGTGGGGCGGGCGGAGCCCGCCCAGGTCAAGAAGCTCATCGACGAGACCCTGGTGCGTCGCAAGGCCACGCAGCCGCTCGACGCGCCTTCCTGCGGCAGCGTTTTCAAGAATCCCAAGGCCCATGGCCTTCAGGCCTGGCAGGTCATTGACCGGCTGGGTTTGCGCGGTTGCCGCGTGGGCCAGGCGCAGATCTCCGAGAAGCACTCCAACTGGATCGTGAATCTGGGTGGGGCGCGGGCTTCGGAAGTGCAGGAACTGATCGACCGGGTCAAGCGCCGCTCGCAGGACGAGCTGGGCATCCCGATGGAAGAGGAAGTGGTGAGGGTGGGATCATGAGCGAAGTCGTCACGCAACCGGTGGTCTACGCGGGCTTCTGGATCCGTTGGGTCGCCCTCCTGATCGACGGCGTCCTGGTGGGCGTCCTGCAGGTGCCGGTGATCTGGATCTTCAACGGGATGAACGCTTCAGGCGGGCGCGTGCAGGGCCTTTCCTGGCTGATCAGCTTCCTCTATTTTGGCGTCCTGCAGGCACGCTGGCAGGGAACCCTGGGCAAGAAGTGGCTGGGGCTGAAGCTCGTGCGGGCGGATTTGTCGCCCGTCGACGTTCCTTGCACCGTGATCCGGCACCTGGTGTCCATGATCTCGGGCCTGGTCCTGGGCCTGGGCTACCTGTGGGCGGCCTTTGATTCCCAGAAGCGCACCTGGCACGACCGCGCCGCGGGAACCCGGGTCATCCGCGTTCGGTCCTCGTTGGACCCCGAGGTCGGACCCTCGGGGCCCTGACGGCCCAGCGCCTTACTCGGCCTGGTAGCTCTGGACCGTGATCTGGTCTTCGGGAACGCCCGCGGCCTTGGCCAAGGCGGGCCTGAGCTGGCTTGCCGTTCCCAGCACCGTGATGGAGAGGCGATCCGGGTGCAGGTACCGCTGCAGGGCCGCGTTGGCCTGGGCCAGCGTGACTTTGCCGATCTGCTCGGCATAAGTGCGCATGAAGCCATCCGGAAGATCCAAGGTGCGTTCCAGGAGCTTGTTCTCGACGCGTTTCTTGGGCGTATTGAACATGAAGCCCGCGCTGTTGATGAGGCTGGCCTTGGCGAATTCGAGCTCAGCCGCGGTGATGCCCTTGCTTCTCAGGTCTTCGACCATCTTGAGCGAGTAGGCCAGG
>CANFHS010000229.1 GCA_947446835.1 Bacteriovoracaceae bacterium | reverse complement strand
GGATCAGGTCCTGGCCGACTGGTTGCCAGAGGCTCTGGGACGCCCCTTGTCCAAGGCCAAGGTCCGCAAGCTGATCGTGGCAGGCGGCGTGTACCTGAACCGCAAACGCGTCCGGATTGCCTCAAAGCCGGTGTTGCCGGGCGCCGCGATCGAGGCCTTCATCGATCCAGCTCGCCTGGATGACACCGAGGGACCTTCGCGCGATCAGCCCTTCGTGCTGGAGGCGTCCCGCATCCTGTTCGAGGACGAGTGGCTCATTGCTGTCGACAAGCCACCCGGCCTTCCCACCCAGCCCACCCTGGACGAGGCCCGGGACAACCTGTTTGCCGCGCTCAAGCGGTTCCTGGCCAACCGCGACCGCACCGTGGATCCCTATGTGGGTCTTCATCACCGGCTGGACCGGGACACCTCGGGGGTGATGCTCTTCACCAAGAGCGTGAAGGCCAACGCCGGGGTGGCCCGGCTTTTTTCGGAGCATCTGGCGCGCAAGACCTACCATGCCCTGACGGTACGTGGGACCGCCGAGACCCGGCAGCAATGGACGGTGCGGAACTTCCTGGGCAAGGCCCCGGGCGGTGGCAAGCGGGCGCGTTTCACGGCGGTCCGTTCGGGAGGCGATGCCGCGCACACCGATTTCAGGCTCCTCGAGCGGCTGGATCACGGTCTCTGGATCGAGGCGCAGCCGTTGACGGGAAGGACCCACCAGATCCGGGTCCATCTGGCCGAGTCGGGCCTGCCCATCCTGGGCGACCCCCACTACGGCGGTCCGACGAGCGTCGCGGGCCAGGCGATTCCACGGGTCATGCTTCACGCCGCTGCCTTGACTTTCCCGCACCCGATCACTAGCGTCGAGTGCCTGATCGAAGCGCGAATTCCCACGGATTTTAACAGATGCCTCCAGCAACTGAAGCAGCCTTGAAAGTGCCGGAGAAAGCGACGGGGTGGGCCCGCTTTCTCCAGCAGAGCGGGTTCCTGAGGCACTACCTCTGGAAATACCGGAAGCTGGTGCTGATCGGGCTGGCGGCCCTGGCCCTGGTGGACGGGCTCGAGATCCTGCCGCCGCTGCTGATCAAGCGCGCCGTGGACTCCGCGGTCGCGGGAGCGGCCTTTGCCGAGCTGGTGCGGATCGCGGCCGTCTACCTGGGCATCTCCCTCATCCAGGGTTTCTGCCGCTATGCCTGGCGCATGTACCTGATCCGGGCCAGCATGCTGTCGGGGCGGGACATGCGGAACCGCCTGGTGGGCCATCTGTTCGGGCTCTCGGCACATTTCTTCGATCGTCGCCGGATCGGCGACCTGATGAGCCATGCCACGAGCGACATCGACGCGGTTCGCATGGCGCTGGGTCCAGGCCTCCTGACCTTGGCAGACGCGCTGCTTTACCTGTTCACCGTGCCGGTGGCCATGTTCCTGCTTTCTCCGCGGCTCACCGTGCTGGCCTTCATCCCGCTGGTGTTCGTGCCGTGGTTCGTGATGCGCAACGAGCGCGAGGTGCATTCGCGCTTCGAGAAGGTCCAGGACTCCTTCAGCCGCATCTCGGCCGCCGCGCAGGAAAACCTGGGCGGAATCCGGGTGGTCAAGGCGTTCGCCCGCGAGGACGCCCAGGTGGAGCGATTCCGGTGCCTCGGTGAGGATCACATCGCGCTGAGCCTGAGCCTGGCGCGCGTGCAGTCGGCCTTCGGCCCCACGCTCGATTTCACCATGAGCCTGGGCCTGGTGGCGCTTCTCTACGTGGGCGGACAGGGAGTCATCGAGACCACCGTGACCCTGGGGACCTTCGTGGCCTTCCAGCGCTACATCGAGAAGATGGTCTGGCCCATGACCGCGCTGGGGTTGGCCATCACGCACTACCAGCGCGCCGTGGCCAGCACGGGCCGCATCCGCGGCATCCTCGACGAGGCGACGAATGTGCCGGAGTCCCCGCAACCGCGGCTGCCGGCTGGCTGGAAGTCCTCGGCGCCGGATGCGCCCTGGAAGACCGAGGGACGGGTCGAGTTCCGTTCGCTTTCCTTCCGGTTTCCCGGTGCCTCCGTGGATTCGCTACGCTCGCTTTCGCTGATGGTCGAGCCGGGAGAGCGGGTGGCGTTTGTCGGCGCGATCGGGGCAGGCAAGACGGCTTTGCTTGGCCTGTTGCCGAGGCTCTATCCGGTGGGCCGCGGGATGCTGTTCGTGGACGGCATCGATGTCAACGAGTGGCCACTCGAGGAGCTCCGCTCGCAGGTCGGCTACGTGGGGCAGGAGGTCTTCCTGTTCAGCGACACCGTGGTCGAGAACGTCGGCTACGGGATCCGCGGCCTGGACCTCCGACCCGAGCAGCCTCCCGCGCGCATCGAGGAAGCGGCCCAGCTGGCCGCCGTTCATGAGGAGGTCCTGGGTTTTTCGGAGGGATGGCGGACCCGGCTGGGCGAGAGGGGAGTGAATCTTTCGGGAGGCCAGAAGCAGCGGCTCACGATCGCGCGCGCCATTGCCAAGCAGCCGTCCATCCTCGTGCTGGATGACGCTCTCTCGTCCGTGGATGTGCAGACCGAGGAAAAGATCCTGAAAGGCCTGCGCGCCCGTTCGGGCAGGAACACCGAGCTCATCGCGGCCCACCGGATCTCGACCATCCGGGACGCCAACCGCATCGTGCTCATCGAGAACGGCAGCTTCCGCCAGATCGGCACGCACGAGCAGCTGCTCAGGGACCGCTCCGGCCCGTACCGGCTTTTCCACGAGCAGCAGCGGCTCAAGGAGGATCTGGAGCAGTACGTCGAGTCGGTCGAAGCGGCTCCGGAGACCCTGGCATGACGGGACTCGAGCATTACCTGGATACGGAAGAGCGCGAGCAGCGGCAGGTGCGCCGCGGGACCTTCCTGCGCCTGCTCCGGTACATCGGTTCGCAGAAGGCTCTTCTGGCGCTCGGCATGGTGGCCATCCTGGTGGGATCCGCGGCCTACCTGATCCAGCCCTGGCTCTTCGGCCACGCCATCGACCACGCCATTCGCCCCGGCAACAGCGGGCTGCTCAGGACCCTGGTGCTGCTCTTCCTGGCCACGCTCTGCGTGCGCGTGGTGATGCTGATCGGCCAGGCCTACCTGTTCGAGGTCCTGGGCCAGCGCGTGATGCAGCAGCTCCGGCTGGCGCTCTTCACCCACATGCAGGGGTTGCCCGTCCAGACCTTCGACCGGAACCCGGTGGGGCGCCTGGTGACCCGCATCACCAACGACATCTCGGCGCTTTCCGAGATGTTCTCGGCCGGATTCATCTCGATCATCGACAGCCTGCTGCGGATCGTGGGGACGGTCGCGTTCCTGTTCGTGCTCAACTGGCGTTTCGCGCTGGTCGCCACGGGCGCCTTCCCCGTCCTGGTTTTCCTGAGCATCCACTTCACCCGGCTCCTCCGGATTTCCTACCGTGAGGCCCGCTCCAAGCTTTCCGCATTGAACGCCTTCCTGGCCGAGAACATCCTGGGGATGCGCGTGGTCCACCTGTTCAACCGCCAGAGGCTCCACTTCGAGCGCTTCTCGCAGGTCAACCAGTGGTACAGC
>CANFHS010000228.1 GCA_947446835.1 Bacteriovoracaceae bacterium | reverse complement strand
GAGCAGGGCCGCCTTGCGGGGCACCGTGGGGTCGCGAAGCGCCAGCGTGTCGTCATCGGCGAGCGAGCCCAGATGAACTCCGCCTTGAAGCGCTCCCTCGAGTTTCACGATCCGGGTCTCGCCGCTGGGGTCTTGGATGCGAATCTGCCACTGGTCTTTCATGGATACCTTTGCTCCTCGGGGGCCCCCTACAGCAAGGACCGGGCCGACGCGGTTCTGGGCCTGGATCGACCCCGGAGTTTCTCGCGGTTCAGATGGGAACCCCGTGGTTCTTCGGGTAGACTGCAAGCCACCATGGCCGGCGAACACCTCCTGACAATTGGCGACGAGTCCCAGATTCCCCAGCTTTTCAAGGGACGCTTTGTCTCGGGGCGGGCCGAGCCCCGCCTGGCCATGGTGGGGCGTTCGAACGTCGGCAAGAGCTCCCTGCTCAATGCCCTGCTGGGGCAGCGCCTGGCCCAGGTCAGCGAAGAGCCTGGAAAAACCCGCAAGATCCACCTCTACCTCTGGAAGGAAGCCAAGAAGATCTTCGCCGATCTTCCGGGCTACGGCTTTGCCAGGGCGTCGCAGGTGGATCGCCAGAAGTGGGCCCAATTCATCGAGATTTACCTCAAGAACGACGAAGGTCTGGAAGGCGCCCTGGTGCTCCTGGATTCGCGCCACGGTCCCACGGACCTGGATCGCGAGGCCATCGGTTTCCTGCTGGGCATCGGAGTGAAGGTGCTGTTCGTGTTCACCAAGGCCGATGCGCTCAAGACCCAGAGCGAGCGGGCCCGGCGAAAGAAAGAAGCGGCGGAAGCGCTCAAGCTCCTGGGGGCGGACCCCGAGGCGGCTTTCTGGGTTTCGGCCAAAACCCGCGACCTGGGTCTCAAGCGCTTGTCGGACTTTCTGGCTCAAGGCTAGAATCGGTCCATGCGCCAACGCATCCGGATCGTCGCCACCGCCTTCGTCATGTCGCCCATCGAGCTCAAGCTCGGAGCCCAGAGGCTGCAAGCCGAAGGCTTCGATGTCACGCTCGATCGCCGCTGCTTCAAGAAGGCCGGCCTTTTTGCCGGAACCGACCTGGATCGCGCGCAGGCGTTGATCGAAGCCGTGTACGATGACGCCTGCGATATCGTGTGGCTGGCCCGCGGTGGCTATGGCGGCGCGCGCCTGCTGCCGCTGCTGGAGCACGCGTTCCAGAAGCGGGGTCGGCCCGCGCGGCGCAAGGTCCTGGTGGGGTATTCGGACGCCACGGCGCTGCTGGGCTTTGCCCGCCGCCGCTGGGGAATGCACACTTTGCACGGGCCGATGCCTGGGCTGACCAGCTTTTGCCGCATTCCGGAAGAGCAGTTCCGTCCGCTGGTCGAGGCCGTTCGCGGCGCACGGACGCGGTTCTTCTGGGAGGGCGGCGCGAAAATCAGGAATCTGGGCGCGCCTTTCAGGAAGCCCCTGGAAGGCGAAGTCGTCGGAGGAAATCTTTCGGTCTGGTCGACCCTGCGGGGCACGCGCTGGGCCGAGCCCGTTCGTGACCGCATCCTATTCCTCGAAGAGGTCGACGAACCGCTATACCGCATTGACCGGGACTTCCAGCACGTGGTGGCTTCGGGAGGCCTGGTGGGGGTCAAGGCCCTGGTGCTGGGCACCTTCGACGCTTGCCGCGATGTCGTGGGCCAGGGCCTACAGACCGAGCCCCAGAGTGAGGCCGAAACCCGACGCCTGGTCTGGGAAGCGCAGGAGGCGGACAAGGGGCCGCTTCGACCCACGGTGAGTCTCGAAAGAGGGCTCGAGGTCATTTTCGGCGAAGTGGGGGCGCGCCTCGGGATCCCCGTCCTGGCGGGGCTTCCCGCGGGGCATGGAGCTTCGGGCCAGAACGCCTTCCCGTTGGGAGCCAGGCTGAGACTTTCGCCGGCCGGCACGGTCGAGTGCCTGGGCTGGAAAGGCTTTACGGGCTCGGGCGCTTCGGGGGTTTTGGCCAGTTCCAGAACCAGATCTGGCGCCTGAGCTCCTGGCCGATATCGCCCGTGGCGAACTGTTCGATGTGATACGCGTCGGTCGGGGCCGGGTTGATGTTGGATCGGGCACCTTCCATCCAGGAAAGGCCCAGATCCTGGGTGGAAGCCGAAAGATGCGACAGTTCGTGCATCAAGCTGGAGAGCTGGCGCTCTTCGGACTGGCTGAAGAACCCGGAGCAGATGTAGAGCTTCTTGATCGGCACGTTCAGGATGAACAGCACATAGGCCAAGGTTTCGCCTTCGCGGCACCGTTGGTCCGTGATGGCGCTCGTGCACTCGATGGCGAGGCCGTTTTGCGCGTCCTTCTCCATGGCTGATATGACCCGGCTCATGGACCGCAGGTAGCGCTCGTAGTTGCGGTTGGCTTCGGAGTCTTCCACCCACTTGCGCCCCATCGGAAGCACGTAGCGATCCCGGACGAACGCCAGAGTGTAACGGGGCATTTCCGTGCGGAGCAGGGTGAGCCGCTCGGTGAGATGGTTGGCCTTGGTCTTGAGCGAGGCGGTTTGGGCCGGGTCGCAGCGCACGATGCTGTGGCGGGATTCGCCTCCGCCAGCGTGGGCGCTGCCAGTCAGGAGGGGGAGCAGGATCAGAAGGCCGATTAGGCAACGCGTCATGCAGCGGGTCATAGACCGGTTGCCCCGAAAAGGAAAGCCAGGGGGGCGTCGCCGCAGGGAACGGGCCACGGGACCTGCAGGGATGAGCTGCAGGGTTTTGATGGTGGCTCCTCCGAGAATCGAACTCGGATGGGGGGTTACCCCGCTCGATTTTGAGTCGAGTGCGTCTACCAATTCCGCCAAGGAGCCGCCGGGCCACGACGGGCCGTGTTGGAGCAACGTAGCCCAGACCCGATGCGCTGGCAACCGTCGCACGAGCTCCGGCTGCGGGCCCCCTCGCGGAAAGCGGCGCGCCTCCGGTAAAAACAGGGGGTGCGAGCTTCGCGGAACGCCCTTTCGCCCCAGGGCCGGGCCCGAGTCCGGGAGTTCCTCCGGGCCGGGGCGGTGCTGGTGCTGGACTTTGATGGCACCCTGGCGCCGATCCGGGCGCGCCCGGGCCAAGTCGCGCCCAGACCGGAAACGCGGTGCCTTCTCCTTGAGGTGGCGCGACGGGTGCCGGTGGCCATCCTGTCAGGCCGGGCCCGGCGCGATGTGCGGGGCCGGGTGGAGGGGGTCCCACTTCTGGCCTGCGTGGGCAACCACGGCAGCGACTGGGGCGACGCCGCCCACCGGCGCAGTCAGGCCCGATACCGGCGCCTGACGCGGTCCTGGCTGAAAGTGCTCGTTCCGGCGTTTGAAAGCTGGCGAGGAGTGTCAATCGAGGATAAAAGCGAGTCGCTGTCGGTCCATTTCCGGGCTGCCGGTTGTCGAACCGAGACTCGCCGTCGAATCGAGGCGCAGGTTTCGGGGCTCCCGCAGTGTCGATTGGTCCGGGGCAAGTGTGTGGTGAATCTGGTGCCTGACGACGCTCCCGACAAGGGGGACGCCGTTCTCGAGATTCTTGAGGGGAGTGGGATGAAACGCGCGGTATTCGTCGGAGACGACGTG
>CANFHS010000227.1 GCA_947446835.1 Bacteriovoracaceae bacterium | reverse complement strand
GGCCACGATCCTGGGGTGGAAGATCTTTGGTCTTTCGCTTTTTGGCGCGCTGCTACCCTCGGTCCTGGCGCTTCTGTTCACGGCCTGGCTTCTGGATCGCCTGACGCTTCTTTTGGACCGGAGGCAGGCCGGCATGGCGGGTCTCTGGTTTGCGACCGCGATGGGAACAGTGACTTACGGCACCACGTCGCAGATGGAGATCTGGGTTTGCCTGTTTCACGCCGCAGCCTGGTGGGCCGGGCTCAGGTACCTGGAAAAGCCCCAGCGCCAGCCTGGGTGGCTTTACCTGGCGTTTGCCGTGGCGGGCCTCGGCTCGCTGGTCAAGAGCCCGCTCTATGCCGTGTTCTGGGTGCTGGGCTTTGTTTCCTACCTGGTGCTGCGTCGCGAATGGCGCGTGTTCCGGATCAAGCACCTTTACCTGGCGTGCCTGGCCGGGATTGTCCTGGGCCTTCTGTGGTTCCTTTACATCCTGGATGTGGACGGGGCGCGATTCTGGTCGCACTACGTGCTCCAGGAAACCTGGAACAAGAAGGATACGCCCATGGCTTCGCCCGGGGCGCTTTGGGGTGCGCTCACGTACTTCTGTTTTCCGTTCACGTTCCTGGCGCTGGCCTCGCTCGGCGGGCTCTGGCGTGCGCGAAACCAGGACGCGGCCGCCCGGCGGCTCCTGGATTTCGCGTTGGCCTGGAGCTGGCCTGCGGCCCTGTTCTTTTCGCTCTATCCCTACCGGATCAAGCCCTACCTCTACATCCTGGTGCCCGTGCTGGCTTTGTTGACTGACACCGGCCTGGCCCGCGCCAAAGGATCGCCGGGCCCGGGGTTCCGATGGGCGCTGCGGGCGAGCGGGGTGCTGTTCCTTGCGGCGAGCTGGGGCGTGGCGCTGGTGCTGGGCCGATCCGAGATGATCCCGCCCTGGGTGGCCCTGGGATTTGCGGGCGTCGGGCTCTGGGCCGCGCTTTCGGGCTGGAAGCTCCAGTGGCGAAGCTTCGCTTTGGCCGGGCTGGCTGGGGTGCTGATGTTCCGGCTGGCCGCGGTTTCGATGGGCGAAGAAGATCTGCGCGGCTTGAGGCAAGCTTCGGCCGACTGGCCCCGGTCCACACCCGCCATGTATGATTCGTTCGGCAACATCTGGCACGAGCTGGGGCTGCTTTCGGCGGGGCTGGGCCGACCCATCGAGCGCATGCGCAGCTGGGACCAGGTGGCGCAGCACCTGGCCCGGGGGGGCTGGGTGGCGCTCAGCGACGAGCAGTCGCTGCAGATCGGCACCGAGCTGGAGCCCAGGCTCCGGGCCGCGGGCGTGGAGCGCCCCCTGGAGAGCAGGCCCTGGTCGCGGTGGAAAGCCCGCGGCAAGTTTCCCTTCCGCGAAGTGGTGCTGAAAGGAAAACCGGGTGTGCCCGACTTTGACGAGCGCACCCGGCGGGAGTTCCGGATCTTGAAGCTCAGGGGTTGAATTTCAGGCGTTTGCAGGCTCGGATGAGTTTTTTGGTCACGGTGGCGAGGCTGTCCCTGAGGCCCCTGGTGTCGTCCCGGCTCGCGACCAGAAGCAGATTGATTTCCGAGGAGGGTTCAAAAGATCCGTCCTCAGATTCGTCCATGTTGCGTGGTGTCTTGTCGATAAACCTTCGGCGCAGAGCAGATTGGGCCGAGGTCAAGTTCGGCAACTTCAGCCCGATCGCGGTGAATCCGGCGTTAAACATCGGCATCGCCTCGGGCAAGATTCCAGTTTCTTCGATGCGATAGGAAGGGGAACCGGAATTCTTCGGGTCACTGTTTGGTTCAAAAAGATCATCGTCCGAGTCCAGGTCCGCCCAGTTGAACTTGTAGCGGAAGACATGGAGCATGTCCACGAGCGGTACCTCATTGCTGGAGGAGGAGCCTGAACCCTCGATCTGGGCCGTTAGTTTCTGGTCGATCTTGAACTGGAGCGTGGTGTCGCAGCTGGATCCGGCGCCGAGTTCCGCGTCGACCACGAAATTCGAGATGATCTTCGTGCCCTGCGCAACTGCCGTGGCCCTGCCCGGAGACAGGTTTCCGGCGAGTTTGAGCAATTGCCTGAGTTCCCGGAGCTGTTCCTGGAGCGTGACTTGAGCATCGCTCCGGCCCATGAGTGGACCGGCCGGGCGCTTCGGGGGCAGCGGATCCGGAGCGGGGACTGGTTCAGGATCGGGTTTGCGCTTCGGCAGGAGCGGTTTGCCGAGTCCGAGGCCGCTGACCAGCCGCTGGAACACCCCGATGAAGCCGTCGCGCGTGATGCCTCCGGTTCGAAGCGAGGCCTTCAAGGACTGCAGTTCCGGCTTGTTGGCCAGGGCAGCTTCCAGCGCGTTCGTGGTCATGCCCAGCTCGGCCGCAGCCTTCTGGAAGTCGAGGGGTTCCTCGAAACGGTCCGAGGTCACGGTGACCGGCTCGCGGGTGCCGTCGCGGGCCTGCGCCGCTTCCAGTGCGGAGGAGAAGCGCTGATCATCCTGGTCAAAGAATGTTTTCAGCGTCTCATCGGAGACGTACAACCTGTCGATTTCGGCCTGGACCGACATGAAGCGGTCCGGGTTGTTCCGGGTGAAGTCGGACACCTGGTCGAATTGGCGGTTGGTGCCCTGCGAGTGGCAGCTGATGCACGAGATGCCGTTGATGACGGGGCGCCCGCCGTGGGTCTTGTCGCGCACGATCTCGATGGGCCCCTGGTCCAGCCGTTTTCCGCTGGAGTCGACCAGAAGGTATGCCTGCATCCCGTTGGGCAGATTGAAGATGACTTCGCCGCCCCCGTGCCGGAAGCCGAGCGCGGAGCCGGTGACGGCGCGGGGTCCGAGCGGAAGACCGAGCAGGTCCTGCTCGCCTTCGCTGGCCCCGAAGTCGTAGCTTTTCCAGTATGCGCCAAAGCGGGTCGAGTGGCGTTCGATCAACCGGTTATGATCCGATACCCCGGACCCTTTGCTGCCGAACTTGCCGCCGCGGAAGCCCGCGCGCGCCACGTTGCCTGCCAGGATATTGGCCTTGGCGTCGATGGCCAGCATCGCCTCCAGGTCCTGGTCCGAGTGGGCGCTGTTGGGCAGTTTGAGCAGGTCGTGGTAGAGCGGCGGGCGTGCGGCCTTGAAAACCAGCCAGTCGCCCCGAACCCAGGGCAAGGTTTGCCCGCTCAGGGCGCGGATGCGGCTCATGTCCGCGCCTTCGTATTCGATACCGTAGGGGTAGAACGACATCAGCCGGTCCCACATGGAGCTGTCCCAGCCCAGGTTGGCCAGATCGATGGCGTAGACCATCTTGGCGGGGTCCAGCGCGGTGGGAAGTACAATCGTGGACTTCCAGCTCAGGCTGTTCAGGAGCTTGGAAACGCCTTTTCGGGCGGTGGCGATATCGCTGGCCGTGACACGGGGATCGTTGTTCAGGTTGTGGAAGCTGATGAAGCGCAAGGTCTTGGCTTCGTCGGGGCCTGCGGTTTCGAGGCGCCTCACGACGAGCTTCATGATCTCGGCCTCAGTCAGGATGGCGCGCTGCTGGCCGACTGCGGGTTGGCCGACCTCCGACTTGATCCAGGCCAGAACGGTGGCCTTTTCCTGCGCCGTGAGCTTGGTGGGCAGCTTGGGCATCAGGTTGCTTGCAATCTGTTCATAGAGCAGGGACTGC
>CANFHS010000226.1 GCA_947446835.1 Bacteriovoracaceae bacterium | reverse complement strand
GGCGTCGAAGTCCGCGCCCGGAAACTCTCCGGTTCCAAGGAGCCCGTGGGCCGGCGGCGGGATGTCTTCCGGAGCCCAGGGGAGGCGGGAGGGTTCGACCGGAGCGATGAAGATGCCGTTCAGGGCCACGCCCTCGCGCAGGGTCTGGACGACCTCCTGGACGTACAGACGCGCATCTTCGCGTCCGGGAATCCCGCTGTAGATGCGCACCGCCTCCATCCAGGAGGCCAGCTCCGTGCGGTCCGCGCCCAGCATCGGACCGCGTTCCCTCAGGGACGACAGGTAGGCGGCCGCCCCGCGGATGTTCAGGTGGGAATCCAGGGTCAGCGCGTTGGGCTTTTCACCGATGAGGCGAGCGGCCTCGACCAGGCTGTGGCCGAACCAGGCGTCGTCCCTGAGGCCCATCACTCCGTAAGCGCGCTGGTGGCCGTGGCTGCCCAGGTCCGGGTCCTGCGGAAGTGCCGCGTGCCAGCGGGTTTCCACGTAGCCGATGGCCTGGAGCAGGCGCACGGGCACGTCGAACTCCTGGGCGGCCTGGTTGAAGGAACGGATCAGCTGCGAGCGATCCACGAGCCCGATTTCCAGGGTCCTGGGGGGAAACGGGTTGCCCTTGAGGGGCGGGGCTCCCAGGCAGGTCAGGCTGAAGCAAAGTCCCAGGAGAGGAAGCCCGAGGGCCCGGAGGTTCATTTCAAAGGTATAAGGGCGCCTGGCATTTGGCACAAGCTTCGGAAACCGGACACTTGAAACCTCGCCGCAGCTCGTGCATTCCGGGGGCGTATGGAACAGCAGGAATCCGCGACTTTCAGCCTGAGGCCCGCCACCGAAGACGACCTGCCGGCGTTGGTCGCGCTGGAACAGGCCATCCAGGTGGCCCCGTGGAACGCGGAGCATTTCCGGGCCGAGCTCCAGAAACCTTTCAGCCAGGTGCTGGTGCTGACCGACGATGAGACCGATTCCGTTTTGATTGGCTACGCGGTTTTCTGGCGAGTGGGCGACGAAGTCCATCTCTTGAATGTGGGCGTGGCCTTGGAGCATCGCGGCCAGGGCTTTGGGAAGCTTCTGGTGCGCCGGGTGCTGGCCTTTGCAAGTCGTGAAAATGCCAAGAAAATTTGGCTTGAGGTACGAAAGTCGAATCTGGCTGCCGTGGGCCTGTACCAGGGCTTGGGCTTCGCCATCTGTCAAATCCGTAAACAGTTCTACTCGAATGGAGAGGACGCTTACGTTCTAGAGCATCGTGTCGACGGCAACACTTCTGATTTTTAGCCTTTAAAATCAAACATTTAAGCTAATTGGCCCGGCGGCTGCATTACTTCAGGCCATGGTCGCTTGGATGGGAACCGGTTCGCATAACGCATCGCGAAATGACTCTTTACTCCTCAAGGGTCGCTCGCTATGGTCCCCCGAGCGTTTCACTATGAAGTGTATTACTCGGACTATCGCCTGGGCGACGCTGGTCAGCGGACTTTCACTGGCCCTGCATTCCTCCCATGCCTCGGTCGACCCGACCGATGATTTCAGCTTTGCCATGACCCGCACGACGCCGGCTCCCGAAGCCGTGAGCTTGATGTCGGAGGCGGCCGTCGAGAAGATCCTCGTGGATCATCTGGACCTCTTTCCGCGTTCCAAAGCCCCCGCGTTGGCAGCCCACATCCTGACCCTGGCCCGCAAGTACCGTTTCGACCCGGCCTTCATCCTATCGGTGATCCAGGTCGAGTCCAGCTTCCGGGTCAAGATCCAGTCCTTTGCCGGCGCCATCGGCCTGATGCAGCTCATGCCCGCCACGGCCGAGGTCGTGGCCAAGCGCCATGGCATTCCTTACAACGGGGCCCGCTCCCTGAACGACCCGTTCACCAATGTTTCGCTGGGCGTGGCTTACCTTTCCTACCTGCGCGACAAGTACCGCGGGCAGTCGCCGTACTACCACATCGCCGCCTACAACCTGGGCCCAGCCCGCCTGAACGAGCTGCGCTCCCAGAAGAGCTTCAAACCCTCCGGCACCAAGCAGTACTACCTGAAAATCCGCAAAGGCGTGCCGCGGTTGCGCTTTTACCGCGCCGGCCTGACCCCCAAGGAGTTCGCCGGTGTTTGAGCTTCGCATCGAGGTCGAGTTTGCCGCCGCCCATCACCTGGACGGCTACCCCGGCGATTGCCAGCGCCCCCATGGCCACAACTTCGTGATCGAGGTCTTTGCCCGTTCCCAAGGGCTGGACAGCCTGGGCATGGCCGTGGACTTCAAGAAGCTCAAGGGCGCGGCCAAGGAGCTGATCGCACCCTGGGATCACCAGGACCTGAACACCCTGGCCGATTTCCAGGACCGCAACCCGACCGCCGAGCAGATTGCCCAGCTGTCGTTCGAGCGCCTCTCGGCCCAGCTCAACAGCCGGAACCTGAGCATCCACCGGGTGACCTGCTGGGAAAACGCCCGGTGCTCGGCCACCTACTTTGGGCCCCAGGCCTGAAGCCGGAGCATCGCCGTGAGTGCCAGGAAACGCTCCATCGTTCTGCTTTCGGGAGGGCTGGATTCGAGCGCCAATTTGGCGCTGTGCAGGCTGCATGACGAGCCCGTCCTGGCCCTGACCGTGGACTACGGCCAGCGCGCCTTCGAGAGCGAGCGCCGCGCGGCCGATGCGCTTTGCCGCCACTTCGGCGTTCCCAACCGGGTGCTGGAGCTGCGCTGGCTGGGCGCCCTGGGCGGAAGCGCCCTGACCGATGTGTCCCTTTCCATGCCGCAGCCCAAGGAAGGCGAGCTGGACGATCGCGTGGCGGCCGAAGCCTCCAAGGCCCGCGTCTGGGTTCCCAATCGCAACGGCGTGTTCCTGAATCTGGCCGCCGCTTTTGCCGAACGCCACGGTGCCGAGCAGGTGGTGGTGGGCTTCAACCGCGAGGAAGCGCAGACGTTTCCCGACAATTCCGAAGAGTTCCTGGAGCGCGCCACGCGGGCACTGGAACTTTCGACCTCGAACCACGTGCGCGTGGCCTGCTACACCGTGCGGATGGACAAGCGCGAAATCGTGGCCGAGCTGGACCAGAGCGTACCGGGCTTCCCGTTCCAGGCCATCTGGAGCTGCTACGAAGGCGGCCAGGTAGCCTGCGGACGCTGCGAATCGTGCCGCCGCCTGGAACGCGCGCTGGCCACACGTCCGGCCCTTGCGGGTCCAGGCGCCCCAGGCCCTGGGGGTTCCCGATGAGCGAATCCCCCCGGCGCCACGCGCAGGCAGGCGATTCCCTGGCCCTGCCGCCGATGTTCACCGTGTCCTTGCGCGACGAGGAGCGCCCCTACACGGGGCCCGAACTCAGCCCGCATTTCCTGTTGCGCGAGTTCGGCCTGCGCGGTTCGGCGCTGGCGGCCTTCGTGGGCCCTTGCCGCGTGGAAACCGGGCATCTGGTGGACTGGGAAGACCGCATCGAGCACGAGCGTATCGAGGCCCGCAGCATGATCCACTTCCTGGGCGAGTTCTTCGGCTCGGGCCTGCGCGAAGGGGTGCTCCGCCAGAGGCTGTTCATGGCCACGGTGGCCCAGGCCCTCAACGGTCGCCTGGAGAAGGCCGGCCTGACTCCGGATCGCGTGACCCGGCACGGGGATGACCTGTTTGCCCGGGGCCGCAAGCTGTCGGTGTCGATCGT
>CANFHS010000225.1 GCA_947446835.1 Bacteriovoracaceae bacterium | reverse complement strand
CGTCGGTCCGCATGGACATTCGCCGCATCCAGGCCCTGAAGGACGGCGAGAACGTCATCGGCAACCGCACCCGGGTCAAAGTGGTCAAAAACAAGATGGCCCCGCCCTTCAAGGAAGTCGAATTCGACATCCTCTACGGTGAAGGCATTTCCAAGGAAGGCGATCTGCTCGACCTGGCCGTGACCCACAACATCGTCGAGAAGAGCGGAACCTGGTTCACCTATCAGGACGAGCGCATGGGCCAAGGCCGTGAAAACGCCCGCCACTGGCTCAAGGAGCGCCCCGAAGCCGTCGCCAAGATCCGCGAGGCCGTGCTGATCAAGTCGGGCGTGAAAAAGGGAGCCAATGCTCCGGCAGCCGCCGCCGACGCGCAAGGCGCCAAAGCCCTGGCCGGCTCGCGGCAGGGCGAGGTCCTTGAGACGGCAAGCAAGGCCACGGGTTCAGCGAAAGCCGCCCCGGCGCCCGTCGCCAAGGCCCCGGCTCCCGCTTCAAGCAAGCAGAAGTAAGGCTCTCGTTCCCGTTGAAATCGCAGTGAGTCACTGAGAACGCCCCGCACGGAATCTTTCCGGCGGGGCGTTTCCTTTTTCCGTCCCAGTGTCCCGCCGCTCGCACCCCTTTTGCAGTCAGTCCGCCGCATGAACCGTCAGCTCGGACCACGCCCCGTTTCGGCCTTGTTCCAGGACCTGCTGACGCACCTATCCGCCCTGCTCCGCAGCGAAATCCGCCTGGCCACGGCCGAGCTCAAAGCCAACGCGCGGGCGGCTGCCCGACGTGGCTTTCGCGCGACGCTCCTGCTGTCCATCGCGGCTTTGGGGATCTTTCCCCTGCTGGCAGCGGCCGTGATCGGCCTGGGGCACCTCCTGGACGAAAGCTACGGCTGGAGCAGCCTGCTCGTCGCGCTCGCTTTCCTCCTGGGAGCTGGAGTCCTGGGTCTGCGCGCCCTGAGAGAAATTCCCGAAGAGCTCGAACTGGACCTCACCCAGGAAAACGTCCGCGAGGACGTCGCCCTGATTTCGCCCCAAAGAAAGGCCTCCTGAGATGGATACTCCCCTGGAACGCGCCGCCAATGACGCCGAAGTGCACCGCCAGAACCTGTCCGAAACCCTCGACCAGCTGGATGAGCGCCTGGAAGGCTGGATGAGCGGGATGCGAGACCAGCTGAAAGCCCCCGAGCGGTGGATCCGCCGTCACCCCCTGATCGCCGCCTCCGCCCTGGTGGCCGTGGGCTTCGTGGTGGGCTCCCGACTTCAGGAGCCAGGTCCCCTGAAAAAAACGGGGCCGATCTTGAAAAATTTACCGAAATCCGACGAAACAACAACCCTCTGATTTCAAAAATAACGCAATGACTCCAAAAGGATAACTGGTCGCGTCAGATTGGCCCGCTTTGTGCTGATGCGCGCGCCATGAAACTGCACGGAACCCTGGCATTGCTTCTGGTGACTCTGGCTGCGACGGGCTGTTCTTCCGGAACTTCCGCCGTTTCTTATCCGGGATCCTTCATCCAGAAAATGGAAGTGGCCCCGCTGCCGGGACTGAAGCCCAGCGCCCTCGGCACGAGCCGCCTTCCGGCGATCAATGCCAGCCTGACGGTCGACAAGAAGGCCCTCCTGGACCAGGGCTTCCTTTACGGGGCTGATCTGCAGCACTCGTCCTACTTCGAGAAGTCCATGGACTTCTACAACCAGAGCATGGCCATCGGCCACATCCCGGCCCGCTTCCGCATCTCGGGCCAGGAGCTGCAGCTGGTGAGCGACAATCGCAGGCTCTACCCCAGCGACATGAACCACCCCGAGCGGGTGCTGACCCGGTTCCAGATCCTGAACCAGACCGAGACCGCTTTGGTCATCTCGGCTGGCGACTCGCGCGCCTTCCTGGCCGAGATCTTCGAAGGAACCCACGCCGAAACCAACGGCGGCCACACCAGCTCCGACGGCAAGCCCCCTCGCGACCACTGGGTCCGTTCCCTGGACGAGGAAGCCGCCAAACAGGGCCTGCTGCTGCAGGAAACCAGCATCGTTTCGGACAGCGGCTACGTCGGGGAGTTCATGGAGTCCATCATCCCGGACTCCTGGCTGGCGCCCGGCAAGCAGTTCCAGAAATTCCGGATGGACCCCGAGAACCCGGTGGGTGCCGACTCGGGTCCCGCCAACCGCTTCCGCCTGCTGGCCGGCGAGTCCACGCGGGCCGGCGAGGCCAAGCTGGCCTTCGCCCAGCATTTCGACATCTCGCAGACCCCCACCAACCCTTCGGGCAACATCGACTGGTACGTCACTCCGAACATCCCCGAGGAATTCATCGGAGCCGTGCAGGATGCGGTGGAAGGCTGGAACCGTTACTTCAGGAGCTACAAGGGCATCCAGCGGGACGTGCTCCGCTTCAAGGGCCGCCTGCCCCAGGGCGTGAAGCTCGGAGACCCGCGCTACAACGTCATCCACTGGGACAGCCGCACCGTCGCCGGCGCGGCCTACGAGACCCAGGCCTCCGATCCGGCCACCGGCAAGCAGAGCCACAGCCTGATCTACCTGCCTGCGGCGTGGTTCCAGATCGGCAAGGCCTACTGGAACAGCGGCAAGTACTCCGACCCCAGGCCCGGCCCGAACCTGGCCGCCCCGCAGCCGCGCATCGGGAAAGTGGCCTGCCGCCGCGACCTCGAGATCGACTCGCTTCTCGACCAGACCGCGGCGATGTCCGTGGACGAGATCCGGGCCTTCGCGCTGGAGCTGCTGCGCGGAACCCTGTTCCACGAGCTGGGCCATGCCCTGGGGCTGGGCCACAACTTCAAGGGCTCGCTGGCCTTCGATCCTTCCAAGCCCAAGGCCGAGCAGATCTTTTCGAGCTCGATCATGGACTACAACCACTACGAAGTGGAGCGTCAGGCCTTCAAGGCCGCGAGCGGCTCCGAAGGTCCTTTGCTCGAATATGATCGCCAGGCCCTGAGCGCCATCTACAACGCGGGCGCCGATCTGGAAGGCGCCCCGGTCCTTCCGGCTTGCGCGGACCAGGAAGCCGACACCGAATTGGGCGGTGTGGATCCGTTGTGCGCCCGGTACGACGTCCAGAAGGACCCGACGCTCGCGGTGGCCTCGGCCCTGGCCCGCATCCAGCAGGCCAAGATCCCCGGACAGGTCACCCTGGCGGAAGCCATCGGGCGTGTGCCGGACCACATCCTGACCCAGCCACGCCTGGCCAAGATCAGCACCGAGAAGGAATTCCTGGCGGCACTCCAGGCCGTGAACACGGCCACCCAAGGGGTTCTGAGGCACTACTACTCCGGCGGCCACTCCGGCCTGGCTGCCACCGTGCGCAGCAGCCTCAAGTCGCTCCTCATGATGAGGGAAGGCGTGCTGCCCGAAGGCTACGATGCCCGCGCCATGCGGGATCGGGCGTTCGAAGGCATGAAGACGCTGATCTCGACCACGACCGTCTCGGAGGCGGCGCTGGATGCGGTCATCGACTCGCTTCGCAAGTCCCTGACCCTGCTTGCCGGCACGCCCTATCTGCAGAAACTGCCCGCAGACCAGGCCAAACAGGCGGTCGAAGTGGCCGTGGCCCTGGCCCAGCAGTCCCTGGGCCAGTTCCAGGCCGTGGACCTCGCCAAGGTGCGCGCCAAGATCCTGGGAGCCTTGGCCCGCCATCCGGGCGTGCCCTACTCCCTGG
>CANFHS010000224.1 GCA_947446835.1 Bacteriovoracaceae bacterium | reverse complement strand
GTCGGCGGCAAGGTGGCCTGGCTGGAGCTGAGCCTGGATGCCCGCAAGAAGTACCTGGCCTCGGCCGACGACACGCTTTCGTTCCTGAACCTGCTGCTGCTCCTCAAGGACGCCGAGGTCGTGTGCCTGTTCCGGGAGGAAGACGAAGGCCAGGTCCGGGTCTCGATGAAGAGCAAGGGCCGGATCGTGGTGAACCGTCTGGCCGCCGAGCTGGGCGGAGGCGGCCACGACTACGCGGCGGGCCTGCAGGTCAGCGCCCCCCTGGAAAGAACCGTGGATTCGATCATCAAGCGCCTGGAACCGCTGATCCACAGCTTCGAAAAGTTCGGGAAATAACGCGTCGCGTCACCACCTCAGCTTGGGGGTTGCATTCTTCGCGCCTCTTCCTAGAATACGGGCGGGTTCAACCTGATATTCCAGCGGCGAGGTGTACCGATGATCCAAGTCTCGCATCTGACCAAGATGTACGGCCCGAGAACGGCCGTGAACGACCTGAGCTTTGAAGTCCAGAAAGGCGAAATCGTCGGCTTCCTGGGCCCCAACGGCGCAGGCAAGAGCACCACGATGAAGATCCTGACGGGTTTCATGCCCGCCACCGACGGCAAGGTCACCGTGGCCGGCCATGACGTCTTCGAGGAGCCCCTCGAGGTCAAACGCAACGTGGGCTACCTGCCCGAGACCCCTCCGGTCTATCCGGAGATGAAGGTCATCGACTACATGGACTACGCCGCGCGCCTTCACCAGGTGCCCGCGGACCGGCTCAAAAGCGCGGTTTCCGGCGCCATCGACAAGACGGGTCTGGGTCACGTGGCCAACCGCCTCATCGGCAACCTGTCCAAGGGCTACCGCCAGCGCGTGGGCCTGGCCCAGGCACTGGTGCACAATCCCCAGGTCCTGATCCTCGATGAGCCCACCGTGGGTCTCGACCCCAAGCAGATCATCGATATCCGCGAGCTCATCAAGGGGCTGGCCGGCGATCACACCGTGATCCTGAGCACGCACATCCTTCCCGAGGTGACTGCCACCTGCCAGCGCGTGATCGTGATCAACCAGGGCCGGATCGCCGCCCAGGACACCCTTGAGCAGCTGCAGCTGCGGCTGAGCCGGGGCCTGATCTACACGCTGAACGTGCGCCAGCCCTCGGACACCGGCGTGGGCGCCATCCGGGGCATCCCGGGGGTGTCGAACGTGAGCCGCGCCGCCAACAAGCTGGTGGTGGAGATCGCACCGGAAGCGGGCGAGATCCGCGATCGCATCGTCGAGACCGCCGTCACGGCGCGCATGGGGGTGCTGGAGTTCAGCGCTGAAAAGGTCAGCCTCGAGGAGATCTTCCTGCAGCTGACCACGGAGGAAGCCAAATGAGGAACATCTGGACGATCGCCCGCCGCGACTTCCGCAACTACTTCACCTCGCCCATCGCCTACATCGTGATCGCGGGCTTCATGGTGATCATGGGCTGGATGTTCTTCTTCAGCCTTTCGCACTTCAACGCCCAGAACATGCAGTACCAGCAGTTCAACATGGGCAAGGCCGTGTCCATCACCGACGGCATCGTGCGCCCGCTGTACGGCAACATGAACGTGGTTTTCCTGTTCCTGGTTCCGTTCATCACCATGCGGCTGCTGGCGGAGGAGAAGAAATCGCAGACCATCGCCCTGCTCATGACCTCGCCGCTGACGCTCACCGAGATCATCCTGGGCAAGTTCCTCTCGGCGCTGCTCCTGGTGGGAGTGATGCTGGCCTGCACGGTCATCTACCCGGTCGTGCTGTTCTGGACCGGAAACCCCGACCCGGGCCCCATCCTTTCCAGCTACCTGGGCACGCTGCTGCTGACCAGCTGCTACCTGTCCATGGGGCTGCTGTTCTCGGCCATGACCGAGAACCAGATCGTGGCGGGCGCGCTGACCTTCGCGGCCGGCCTGTTCTTCTGGCTGGTCAGCTGGGCCACCCAGTCGGCCGGCCCCGTGTGGAGCGACATCCTGAACTACCTGTCGCTCATCAGCCACTACAACAACTTCGCCCAGGGCCTGATCAGCTCGACTGACGGCATCTTCTACCTGTCGTTCATCGGCATCGGCCTTTTCCTGACCCATCGGGTCCTCGACTCGTACCGGTGGAGGTAAGCTGCCCATGAAATCTTCCAAGAACCCGCAACTCGTCCTGCCCATCGCTTCCTTCCTGGCCGCCGTAGGCCTGCTCGTGGCCCGCGTGGTCTACCCCGAGATGCTCTGGCTGACCGGGGTCGCCGGCGCCGCGCTGGTGGGCCTGCTCGGCCTGGTACTGAACCAGAACCGCAAGGCCCTGCGCTCGCGCTCGGCGGCCTTCGGCCTGTATTCGGTGACCACCACCCTGCTGGTCATCGCCATCGTGGGCGTGCTGAACTTCCTGGCGGCCCGCTACCCGGCCAAGCTCGACCTGACCCGGAACCGGCGCAACACGCTCTCCGAGCAGACCGAGAAGCTGGTGCGCGGACTCAAGGACCCCGTCAAGGCCATCTACTTCGCGAAGCTGACCCAGCGTGAGCAGCTCCGCCCGCTGCTCGACAGCTACCGGGCGCTTTCGCCCCGCTTCGAGATCGAGTTCGTGGACCCGGACAAGGAGGCCGCACGCGCCAAGCAGGCGGGCGTGAAGAAGTACAACACGCTCCAGCTGATCTCGGGCACCCGCGACTCCCGGGTCGAGGAACCCACCGAGGAGAAGATCACCAACACGCTGATCAAGCTCACCCAGGACCGCACACAGACCCTGTGCGCGCTGACGGGTCACGGCGAACGCCCCCTGGCCGGCCTCGAGGCCGACGGCTACGATTCGGTCCGCAAGAACCTGCTGGAACAGGCCTACCAGACCCGCGAGGTGAACCTGATCCAGGAGGGCCGCATCCCCGAGGCCTGCGATGCCCTCGGCATCTTCGGGCCCAGCAAGGCGTTCTTCGCCCCCGAGCTGAAGCTCCTGGACGAGTACCTGGCCAACGGCGGCCGCGCTATCGTCGCGCTCGACGCCGACCTGAAGGGCAAGGAGAACGCGCCCGAGCTGGTCAAGCTGCTGGAGCCCTGGCACGTCAAGCCCGTCCAGGCACTGATCGTGGACCCGGTCTCGCAGCGCTTCGGCGGCGACGCCGCGGTGCCGCTGCTGGTGACCTATTCCAAGGACAGCCCCATCACCAAGGAGTTCCAGACCAACTGCTTCTTTCCCCTGGCGCGGCCGCTGGAAGTCATTCCCGGCGCTCCGGCGGTAATGAACGCCAACTGGCTGGCCAAGACCACCCCGCAGGCCTGGGGCGAGACCAACGCGGCCCAGATCGCGGCGGGTGCGGTGAAGATGGACCTGCCGGGCGACGCCCAGGGCCCGCTGACCACGGCCGTTTCGGTCGAAGGCAAGCTGAAGGACTCCAAGGCCAAGCGCAACACGCGCCTGGTGGTGTTCGGAACCTCGGGCTTTGCCAACAACAACTACGCCCGCTTCGGCGGCAACCTGGACTTCTTCCTGAACAGCGTCAGCTGGGTCCTGGAGAACGAGAACCAGATCTCGATCCGCCCCCGGGAAGAGGGACCGGGCAAGGTCGAGCTCTCGCAGAAGCAGGGTTCGTTCGTGTTCCTGCTCACGGTCATCATCGTTCCCCTGCTCATCGCGGTGGCGGGTGTCGTGATCTGGACCTTGCGT
>CANFHS010000223.1 GCA_947446835.1 Bacteriovoracaceae bacterium | reverse complement strand
CTTGCCGCCAGCAAGACCGAAGATTTCTGGAAGAAATTGGCCCGCCAAGCCACGGGGGACCCAAAGAAACCATGAAAACCCAGGATACGCCAAGGAGGGCGTTTGAATGAGAGACATCATCACCATGGACCGCAGGATGCGGGAACTGATCGGGCTGGCCAAGACCGTGGCTCAGTCCAAGGCCACCGTGCTCATCCAGGGCGAGAGCGGCACCGGCAAGGAGCTGATCGCCGGCCTGATCCACGCCAATAGCCCGCGCCAGGCCCGCCCGTTCGTGGCCATCAACTGCGCGGCCATTCCCGAGAACCTGCTGGAAAGCGAGCTGTTCGGCTACGAGCGCGGCGCCTTCACCGGTGCGGTGTCCTCGAAGGCCGGCAAGTTCGAGCTGGCCAACGGTGGCACCATCCTGCTGGACGAGATCTCCGAGATGGATATCCGCCTCCAGGCCAAGCTGCTGCGTGTGATCCAGGAAGGCGAAGTGGACCGCATCGGCGGCCGCCGCCCCATTCCGGTCGACGTCCGCATCATCGCCACGACGAACCGCAACCTCGGCGAGTGCGTGAAGGACGGAACTTTCCGCGAGGACCTCTTCTACCGCCTGAACGTGGTGAACCTGACCCCGCCCCCGCTGCGCGAGCGCATCGGCGATGTGCGCCTGCTGTCGCAGCACTTCGCCGAGAACTACTCGTCCCGCAACGGCAAGGGCCAGCCCATCCGCATTTCCGAGGAAGCGGCCATGATGCTCGAAGCCCACACCTGGCCGGGCAACGTGCGCGAACTGGAGAACGTGCTGGAGCGCGCCGTCATCACCGCGCGCGACGGCGTGCTGGTGGCCCGGGACATCCAGATCCAGGCCTCGGCCCGCGGCGCCCAGCTGGGCGAGGAGCAGGCTGAGCTGGCCATGGCATCAATCCAGGCCGGAATCGGCGGCTGGAAGCCGGGGACCACGCTCGACGACATCGAAAAGAACGTGATCCTCGAGGCGCTCCAGTATCACCAGGGCAACCGGACCCATACCGCGCGCGCCCTGGGCATCTCGATCCGCACGCTCCGCAACAAGCTGGCGGACTACCGTCTTCTCGGAATCCACGTCTGAACCGTCCGAACCGTCCGGGCCGGCCCGGCAATTCTTGCCCGCGGGGGAATTTCTTCCCGGGCGAAAGTTGCCGGGTCCGGGTCTGCCGGGCGGAGGCGGCCCACGCCAAGTGGCCGGGCTGAAAGGGAATCAGAAGGAAGTGGGCCGCGGCACGCGGCTTGTAACAGCAGGGCTTGAATTGAGTTCCAGGAGGGAACCCGGACGTGAGCGGTTTTGATCCCATCATCGGCGCACTGAACACGAGCCTGAATCTCAGGCTCCTGAACCAGAACGTCATCTCGTCGAACGTCGCGAACGCGGACACGCCGGGCTACAAGGCCCAGACGGTGGAGTTCGAGCAGGCGCTGCGCGAGGCCTTGAACGGGAACGATGAGCTCCGCCCCGATGTGACGAGCAGCGGGCACCAGACCCCGCGCGCCACCGATCCGGTCCATCCGGTGGTCTACGACGACCCGAACGGGGTGGAGTCGCTGGACGGCAATACCGTGGACCGCGCCTCCGAGATGGCCAAGATGGCCGAAAACCAGCTTCTTTATGATGCCTCGGCCGAGATGCTGAAGCGCAAGCTGGGCATGCTCAAATACGCCATTACCGAAGGCGGCGGAGGGAATCGCTGATGGACTTCTTTTCCTCGATGCGGGTGAGTGCCTCGGGCCTGGATGCGCAGATGAAGCGCATGAACGTCATCTCCTCGAACATCGCCAACGCCGAGACCGCCCAGGCCGCCGACGGAAGCGGGCCTTACCGGAAGCAGGAGGCCGTGCTGGCCGCCGAGACCGATCGCGAAAGCTTCGGCGAGATCCTGCAGAACCAGATGGACAACAACGTGCAGGGGGTCCGCGTGACCGAGATCCAGAAGGACGAGCGCGCGCCCCGGATGGTCTACAACCCGTCCCACCCGCAGGCCAACGCCGAAGGGTACGTGGCCATGCCGAACGTCAACACGGTCGAGGAGATGGCCAACATGATCTCGGCCCAGCGCTCTTACGAGGCCAATGTGACGGCCATGAATGCCGCCAAGGCGATGGCCGCCAAGGCGCTCGAGATCGGTCGCTGAGAAAGGGAACTGATCCATGTCGAATCTTTCGATCGAAAACCTGTCAGGAAGAGCCCAGATCGAGACGGACATGGGTCCGTTGGCGGGCGGAAACGGCGTGGCCTCCGAGGCCCGCGTCGCCCGCGAGATGGAGGCCCAGGGGCTGCAGGCCACCCGGGTGGACGCCGGAACCGGCGCGGGCACCCCGACCTTCGGGCACCTTCTCGAAAGGTCCCTGGAGGACGTGAACCGCGCGCAGGTCGAGGCCAACACGGCCATCAAGGAGATGGTCGCAGGCCGCTCCAAGAACATCCACGAGACGATGTTGACCCTGGAAAGGGCCGACACCTCGCTCAAGATGATGATGCAGGTCCGCAACAAGATTCTCGACGCCTACCGCGAGATCATGAGGATGCAGGTCTAGTATGGGTGATTACCTGAAGAAGGTTTTCGGACAGATCAGCGAATTTTTCCGGCAGATGTCCCCTGGCCGGAAGGCCGGTGTGATTGCCACCAGCGTGGTGGTGATGGCCGGCATCCTGGCGCTCTTCGTCTGGGCGGGCGAGAAGACGTTCAAGCCGCTGATGAGCAACCTGAGTCCCGAGGATGCGGCCAACGTCATCCGCGTGCTGCGCGACAAGCGCATCCCGTTCCGGGTGGACGACACCGGGCGGGACGTCGCCGTGCCCCCCGAGATGGTCGATCAGCTGCGCCTGGAGCTTGCGGCCAACAACACCATCCAGTCCAGCACGGTCGGCTACGAGGTTTTCGACCACCAATCGCTCGGAACCACCAGCTTCGTCCAGAAGCTCAACCAGAAGCGCGCCCTCGAGGGCGAGCTGATGCGGACCATCCAGAGCATCCGGGGCGTGCGCCGCACCCGGGTCCACCTGGCACTTCCCCAGAAGAGCGCCTTCGTGGAGGACCAGAAGAAGGCGACGGCCTCGGTCGTCCTCGATGTGGAGCCGGGTGTGACGCTTTCGGACAAGCAGATCAACGGCATCGGCAATCTCGTGGCTCGCGCGGTCGAAGGCATGGACGTCGAGAACGTGGTGATCGTGGATTCCATGGGCAAGCAGCTTTCGCGCAACGCCGGTGACTCGCTGGCGGCCGCCAGCGCCACGCAGCTGGAGTACAAGCAGAAGGTCGAGCACGACACCGAGATGCGCATCGAGGAGATGCTGGCGCGGGTGGTGGGTGACGGCAAGGTCGTGGCCCGCGTCTCGGCAGACCTGGATTTCTCGCAGGTCAACGAGACCCAGACCCTGTACGACGCCGACGGTGCGGCCGTCCGCTCCGTCCAGAAGGACAACAAGTCGATGGAAGGATCGCGCCCTGGGCCGCAAGGCCCGGCTGGCGCTGCCTCGAACCTGCCGGGTCAGCCGCCTCAGCCCGCCCCCGGAGTGAAGAACGACACCAAGACGGCAAGCGAGGTCACCAACTACGAGGTGCCCCAGACGGTCCGTCGGACCACGCGGTCCTCGGGCCAGATCAAGCGGCTCTCGGTGGCGGTGGTGGTGGATGGCAAGACCATCAAGGTTCCTGGCAAGGACGGCGAGCCCGCCCAGACCCAGACCCAGGCCTGGGCACCCGAGAAGCT
>CANFHS010000222.1 GCA_947446835.1 Bacteriovoracaceae bacterium | reverse complement strand
CGTCTCTTCGCTGATCGCCGACCTGCCCTCCTCGGTCTCGACCCCGGAAATCCGCGTCGACTGCGAGGAGGACAAGAAGTTCAAGCTGGTCGACGAGACCAAGCGCCGCCTGTCCCAGGGCCGCAAGATCACCGACATCGACGGGGTCCGGGTGGACTTCGGCGACGGCTGGGGCCTGGTCCGGGCCTCCAACACCCAGCCCGTGCTGGTGCTGCGGTTCGAGGCCCTCTCCGAGGGCAGGCTCGAGGAGATCCGGCACACGGTCGAGACGGCCCTGCGGGAGGCCGCCCAGACCATCGGGCACCCGCCCATCGACACCCATTCCAGCGCGGGCCACTGAAAAGTCCGGGGCACGGGCCGCCAATCGGGCTCACCCCGGGGCCCGGGGCTGTGGTAAGACCGGGCTGTTTTGAAAAACCGCGAAAAAGCCCCATCCCCGAGGTCCCTGGCCAACGACGAAGCCATCGTCATCCGAGGCGCCAAGGTCCACAACCTGAGGAACGTCTCCGTGACGATTCCCCGGGACAAGCTCGTGGTCATCACCGGCCCTTCAGGCTCGGGCAAAAGCTCGCTGGCTTTTGACACGATCTACGCCGAAGGCCAGCGGCGGTATGTCGAGAGCCTCTCGGCCTACGCGCGCCAGTTCCTCGAGCAGGTCGGAAAGCCCGATGTCGAGGTCATCGAAGGCCTGAGCCCCACGATCTCCATCGAGCAGCGCACGACGAGCTACAACCCGCGCTCCACCGTCGGCACGGTCACCGAGATCTACGACTACCTGAGGCTTCTCTACTCGCGCCTGGGCAAGCCCTTTTGCTGGAGCTGCGGCAATCCGATTCGCTCGCAGTCGCCCCAGCAGATCACCGACCAGATCCTGGCCTCCGCCGAAGGCCTCCGGGTCTCCATCCTGGCCCCCATCGTCCGCGGGCGAAAAGGGGAGTACCAGAAGGAGCTCATCCAGCTGCGCCAGCGGGGTTTTGTCCGGGTCCGGATCGACGGCGAGGTCCTGGACCTCTCGCAGGACATCGCGCTCGACAAGAACCGCAAGCACGACATCGACGTCTATGTGGATCGGCTGATCATCAAGGGCGACCGCGGCCAGCTGGCCTCGCGGGTCAGCGAGTCCGTCGAGCTGGCCCTGAAGCTCGGCGAGGGGCTGCTGCTGCTCCAGACCCAGCAGCAGGCCGACGACACCCCCGACGAGCAGCTCATGAGCGAGCGCTTTGCCTGCCCGGAGTGCAACGTCAGCTATCCCGCGCCTGAACCGCGCACTTTTTCCTTCAACAGTCCGATGGGTGCCTGCCCCACCTGCGACGGCCTGGGCACGGATCCCAGGCTCACTGCCGATCCCGACGAGGACGAGGAGGATCGGGGCACCGCGCCCGAGGACATCCCCATCCTTCCTGACGAGATCACCCCGGACAAGGCTCCTTGCCCGGATTGCAAAGGGGCGCGACTCCGCAAGGAAAGCCTTCATTTCAGGCTCCAGGACAAGAACATCGCCGAAGTCTGCGCGTTCTCGATGGAAGAGCTTTCGGTCTTCTTCCGCGACCTCTCCATCACGGAACGTGAAAAGCGGATTGCCGAGCGGGTCATCAAGGAGATCCGCGAGCGGATCGGTTTCCTGCTCGAGGTGGGCGTCACCTACCTGAGCCTGTCGCGCCCCGCCCAGACGCTCTCGGGTGGTGAGGCCCAGCGCATCCGCCTGGCCACGCAGATCGGCAGCTCGCTCGTGGGCGTCATCTACGTCCTGGATGAGCCCTCCATCGGCCTCCATCAACGCGACAACGACAAGCTCATCGCCACGCTGGAGCGCCTCAGGGATCTCGGCAACACGGTGCTGGTCGTCGAACACGATCGCGACACCATGGAAAAGGCCGACTTCATCGTAGATCTGGGACCGGGTGCAGGTACCGAGGGCGGCCAGATCATGGCCGCAGGCACCCTGGCGGAGGTGCACTCCACCCAGGACAGCGTGACCGGCAAGTACCTGCGGGGTGAGCTCCAGATCCCCGTGCCGGCAGCGCGCCGCCCCTGGACGCGTGACCGGATCATCGGCATCCGTTCTGCAAGCCTCAACAACCTGCGCACGGTTTCGGTCGATGTCCCGCTCGGGGTCTTCACCTGCGTGACCGGCGTCTCGGGCAGCGGCAAGAGCACGCTCGTCATCGACACGCTCTACCGCGCCCTCGTGCACTCGCTCTACCGGGTCGACCCCGGCAACCTCCAGGTCGAAGCCATCACGGGACTGGACCACATCGACAAGGTCATCGACATCGACCAGAGCCCGATCGGCAAGACTCCGCGCTCCAATCCGGCCACCTATACCGGCATTTTCGGCCTGATCCGCGACCTGTTCGCGCAGCTGCCCGACAGCCAGATCCGCGGCTACGGACCGGGCCGCTACTCGTTCAACGTCAAGGGGGGCCGCTGCGAGGCCTGCGAGGGCGACGGCGTCACCAAGATCGAGATGCACTTCCTGCCGGACGTCTTTGTCCGCTGCGAAGTCTGCCGCGGACGCCGCTACAACCGCGAGACGCTCGAGATCAACTACCGCGGCAAGAACATCGCCGACGTCCTCGAGATGACCGGGGCCGAGGCCTATCCGTTCTTCGAGAACATCCCGACTCTCAAGCAGCGCCTGAAGGTGCTGAACGATGTGGGTCTGGGTTACCTGCGCCTGGGCCAGGCGGCCACCACCCTTTCGGGCGGCGAAGCCCAGCGCATCAAGCTCGCCAAGGAGCTCTCCAAGCGGGGCACCGGCCGCACGGTCTACATCCTGGACGAGCCCTCCACGGGCCTGCACTTCGACGACGTGAACAAGCTGGTCAGCATTCTCCAGGCACTGACCGACCAGGGCAACACCGTCATCGTCATCGAGCACAACCTGGACATCATCAAGGTCGCCGACCACGTCATCGACATGGGCCCCGAAGGGGGCTCAGGCGGTGGCCTGGTGGTCGCCCAAGGCACGCCCGAAGAGGTGGCCAGCGTGGCCGCAAGCCATACGGGCCGTTACCTCAAGCCCTACCTGGGAACCCGCGGCGGGAACCGCTCGCGCTGAGGCGTCAGCGGCCGCGGACCACCACGCAGTGCTTGGCGTAGACCAGCGCCACCGAGTTGGCCGTCTCGTCCACCGAAGTGATCATCGTGATTCCGCCGTTGCGGCGCGCGGCCTCGATGCTGGCGTCGCCCGAGGCAAAAAGCCCGAGGATGGTCTGTTCGCAGGCCACACCCAGGCGGGTGCCCGCGGGGTTGCTCGTGGCCATCATGGGGTAGGTGGTCTCGGTGTAGAAAAGTCCCGGAACCGGCGACCTCGACACCACGGCGCAGCCCGGAGCGGCCAGGCCCAAGGCCACGAGGGCCAGGACTGCCAGTTTGCGGTCACTCCGAATCTTCAGACGCATGCGCACCCTCCCGGTGGAAATCCCATCCAGAAGTGTGAGCCGGAACCCCTGGGGGGTCAAGGGGCTGGAAAAGAACAGGGCCGACTCCGCATCCGCGGAGTCGGCCCCGAAATTCGACGAATCGTCTTTCCGGCTGATCAGTATTTGATCAGGGCGATGACGAAAGCGTACAGGACCAGCGATTCGATCAGGGCCAGGCCAATGATCATCGGGACGAAGATCTTGCCCTGAGCGGCCGGGTTACGGGCGATGCCTTCGAGAGCGGCGGTCGCGGTGCGGCCCTGGCCGATAGCGCCACCGAATGCGGCGATCGCGATGGTCAGAGCGGGACCCCAGGCGCCGATGCCGGCAGTGCTGG
>CANFHS010000221.1 GCA_947446835.1 Bacteriovoracaceae bacterium | reverse complement strand
GCCGTGATTGGCGATGAGGAGCACCCGTCCGGATGGGATTTTTTCTATTCCGAGTGTGTCGACGCGGAAGTAGTCGGTGTACAGCTTGTGGGTCGCCGCCAGCGCGACCTTCACGGTTTCCGGGTCGAGCCCCCAGGGATCGAAGCCCGCCGAGTTGATGCGGCGGCTGACAGCCAGGTCAACGCGCTCGTTGATCTCGGGCCGGAGCTGCGATTGCACGAGCTGCTGTCTCCATTTTTCGAACATGCCAGGATTCATGATACACCGATTTCCATGACCGCGAAGATTGCTCTGATGACAGGTGGCGGTGATGCGCCGGGACTGAACGGGATCATCGAATCGGCGTCAAAATGCCTGCTCCAGGCGGGTGTCGAGCTCGTCGGAATCCGTGACGGATTCGAAGGGGTTTTTTCCGGTAATTTCAGGCCCATCACGGCGCGCGAGGTGGAAGGCATCCACTCGCAGGCAGGCACGTACCTGGGGACTTCGAACAAATCTGCCGTGAAGGGCCGCGAGGCGGAATTTATTGCCCAGTGGAAGAAGCTCGGCGCGGACGGATTGATCGTGGCGGGGGGTGACGGAACCTTTGCCGCGCTCTCCAGCCTGGGTGGCGCGGTGCCGCTTCTGGGCGTCCCCAAGACCATCGATAACGACCTCTCAGGGACGGATGTGACCTTCGGCTTCGACACCGCGTGTTCTGTGGTGGCCGATTCGGTCGATGCGCTGCGGGCCACGGCCGATGCGCATCGCCGCATCATGATCGTCGAAACCATGGGGCGCACCGCGGGCTGGATCGCGCTCGGTGGCGGCTTGGCCTCCTATGCGGACGTCATCCTGCTGCCCGAGCGCCCGTTTTCACGGCGGGCGCTGGTCGACTTCGCGAAGGCGCGGCAGCAGGGCGGCGCGCGCGGCCTGATGATCGTGGTTTCAGAGGGCGCATCGGCCCAGGGCGAGGATCCCACGGTGGCGTTCCGGGTGGAAGGTTCGCCCGAGGCCGTGCGCCTGGGTGGAATCGCGGAGCGTCTGGCCCGGTGGATCGAGACCGAGACCGCCTGGGAAGCCCGCCATGTGGTGCTGGGGCACTTGCAGCGCAGCCGCCAACCCACCACCACGGACCGGTTCCTCACGCTGGCCATGGGTGTCGAGGTGGCGCGCATGGCGCAGGAGCGCGCCTGGGGGCAGGCCGTGGTCTACCGCGCGGGTCATGTGACTCGCGCTCCCATCACCGAGCTGATGGGCCCGCCGCGGCGGGTGCCGGCAGACCATCGCTGGGTCCGGATGGCCCAGGCGTTGGGAATTTTCATCTAGGTCGGTTCAAGGAGTCGTCGAGCTTGGACAATTTATTCATCGTGGATGCTTTCGCTTCCCAGGTTTTCTCGGGAAATCCGGCCGCCGTCTTCCTGGCCACGGGCCAGGAGTCCGACGCATGGATGCAGAAACTGGCGGCGGAAATGAACCTGTCCGAGACGGCGTTCGTGTCGAAGCAGGGTGAGCTCTGGAATCTGCGGTGGCTGACCCCCACGACCGAGGTGCCGCTCTGCGGACACGCCACCTTGGCCACTGCGCACCTTCTTTTCGAAGCCGGGCTCGTGCCAGCGGGGCAGGCCATCCGCTTCCAGACCCGAAGCGGGATCCTGGCGGCGCGAGCGGTGGAGGGCGAAATCGAACTCGATTTTCCCTTGGTCCGGGTGGAAATGGCACCTCCTCCAGCGGGCTTGCTGGATGTTTACGGTGTCCAGGCGCCGGTTTTGGGCGCGGCCCGTGAAGGGCGCGAGTGCTGGATCCTCGAGCTGGATAGCCCCGAGGCCGTGAAGCGGGCCCGTCCCGCCACGGCCGAGTTTGTGTCGCGCGGAGCCCCCGATCTGCTGCTCACTTCGAGGAGTCCGGGCGGGAACCCCGAGATCGTGTCGCGCTTTTTTGGCCCGAACGTCGGAATTCCCGAGGACCCGGTGACCGGATCAGCCCACTGCGCGCTGGCCGACTACTGGTTCCAGCGTCAGGGATTGACCGGGTTTTCGGCGCTCCAGGCGTCGCAACGGGGCGGCTTGCTCCAGGTGCGAAGGGTGGGAGACCGGGTTTTCCTGAAAGGGCAGGCCGTGACCGTGATGCGCGGACGGCTGGCCTCGGTTCAGGCCTGGGCGTGAGAGTGAAGCGCCCTTTTTAAATGAATCCAGCGAGTTACGAGTCTATTTCTCTCGTTTAAAGTTGACTAAAATTGTAGGAAAATCAGTCCATGAAAGGGGGGCTTCATGAAGATTTCGAAGCCGTTTGTCAGCCTGGGACTGGTCATCTGTGTTTCCGTCACGAGCGGATGCAACAAGGGTTCAGGGTCAGGAGTCGGGCTCCAAAGCCGGGGCTACAACCTGGCCGCGGCTGATGCCCTGCCGGCGCCCCTGCACTGGTTCCAGAACCTCGTGGTTCCTGCTGCCATGGCAGGCGGAAGCTCGATCACGGGCCTGAAGCTGTGCGTCCGGGAGATGAAGATCGAAGCCGAGGGCGGCAGCAGCATCAGGAACGGTGATTCGGAGCTCTTTGAAGCCCGTCTGGGTATGGTGAATCTGGGGGACGGGAACACGTCCGTTTCCTGGGGTTCATTGCCCATTCCTGACTCCACCGCCGTGAAGCGGACGAAGATCGAGATCCACAAGGACCCGGAACTTTGCGGATCCCAATACTCCGCAATCGTCACCACCTCAGCGGGCGAGGTCAACCTGACCAAGGACATCGAGCTGAAGTTCGCATTCAGCGCGGTTCGGACCCTGAACAAGGGGGATACGGTCACCGTGTCGCTGGCCAATTTCATCGCGCAACTGGATGCCGCCAACCAGGCGGGTCAGCTGAATGATTCCCAGATCACCCATTATCTGGAGCAGTATTCGAGTGGTCCTGACGATAGTGCCGACTGAGGTCCTTTGCGGGGAGGCACCCGTGATGTGAGGCAACTCCTGCCGGGATGCCTCGCCTTTTCAGGGCCGCTCGAGTAAAGAACCGGGGCATGAGCTTCAAACGCACGCCCGAACTGCTGTCGTTCCTGTCCACCGCGCTGGCGGACAGCGATTCCGACTCGGACGCCCAGGTCACCCGCGATTTCGTGGCCAGGACGTCGCCCGAGCGCTGCCAGCTGCTGGCCGACCAGGCCAGGAAGGTGGTCGAGGCGCCCGAGTTCCCGCTGGACGAGCTGGGCTCGGAAGCCAATCGCTGGTTCGGTGACGCGGACGAGGGACGTGCCTGGCTTTCGCAGCTCCAGGGAATCCTGCAGGGCGCGGCCGGAGCCGAGGAGGCTGTGCTCGTCAAGGACAGCAACGGCGCCGTGCTTGCCGAAGGCGATTCGGTGACGGTCATCAAGGACCTGAAGGTCAAGGGTGGCTCGAGCGACCTGAAGCGCGGCACGCTGATCCGGAAGATCCACCTCATCGGCGACCCGGACAATATCGAGTGCCGGGTGGATGGAAGCACGCTGGTGCTGAAGACCTGCTTCCTGAAGAAGGCTTGAGGGGCGGGGGGCGCTTGTTTGCGGCTCCGTCCCCCCTCAGCTTGCATCACGCACCCGGTTCAGTACACCCTCGCGACCAGAGGCAAAGAGATACAAACAGTTGTTCCGACGCCTACCTCCGAGGTGATGGTGACATCCCCTCCCGTGGCGCGAATGATGCGAAAGGCGTGGGAAAGGCCGAGCCCGGAGCCACCCGGTTTGTCAAATGTGAATCCTTGTTTGCCAAGCTCGGGAAGAATCTGCGGCGGAATCCCGCGTCCGTTATCCCGAATCTCAATCT
>CANFHS010000220.1 GCA_947446835.1 Bacteriovoracaceae bacterium | reverse complement strand
CGGTGCCCCTCGGTCCGCAGGTGCACCAGCAGGGTGTTGAAGAAGTAGCGGCCGGCCGGATGCACCGGCAGGTTGGCCGGCTTCTCGATGATGAAGAGGTTCGGGTCCTCGAACAGGATGCGGTAGTTGAAGTCGACCTCGGGCTCGGGCTTGCGCTCGGAAAGCACCTGGACCTCGTCGCCCGCCACCAGCTGGGTGCCCGGCTTGAGGCGGCCCACGGTGAGGTGGGGACCCTGGTTGCGCTGCACGGTGATGGCGCCCGTCTCGATGGCCTGCTGGATCTGCTGGCGCGAGCGGCGGCGGTAGCGTTCCTTGAGGAAGCTGTCCAGACGGGTGCCCGACTGGTTCGGACCCACTTCATGGGTGACCAGGTAACTGTTTTCGGTCAGCTCTCGGGTGACGTTGGTGGCCTGTTTGAGCACGCGGGGGCAGTCTATACCACAGAAAGGCTCAATAGCGGCTGCGCATCAGGAAGGTGATGACCTCGCGGGCCGAGTCCTCGGTGTAGCCCAGATTTTTACACATATTTTCGACAGTTTGGCGGGCCAGGCGGGCGCCTTCCTCGTTCATCTGGACGTCCGGGGTGCCGTGCACCACCAGGGCGTTGTGCATCCGGGTCAGGAGCGACTTCTGGGACTCGTAATAGTGCTTTTCGAGCTTGGCCCAGAATTCCGGGAACACCCGGGCGTAGACCACCGGCTCGTTCGGGTGGTCCAGCGACCAGGCGCCCACCTGCGAGATGATGCCCTGGCGGAAGCTGTCCTTCGGGGCGGGTTCCGTGGGGGCGTCGATGATCTTCTCGAACTCGGCGATCAGGGCGAAGTCGGGGTCTTCCATCCGGCCGGTGATCACGTTCTTCTGCTTTTCCTTCTTCAGCACCAGCGAGATCTGGCCCACGTACTTGCGCAGGAAATCTTCCCACTGGGCCGAGTCGTACAGGCCGATCGAGTCGCGCACCTCGCGGTCGATGCGCGTCAGGTACTCGTTTTTCACCGTGTTGATGAACTCCACGGCGTCATGGTAGCCGTCCTTCACGTCCTGCTTGAGGAACTCGTACTCGCTGACGTGCTTCACGAAGTCCTCGAGCTCGCGGAACAGGGCCAGCGGCGTCACCGTGCGCGAATCGGGATTCGTGGCCGCCGAGAACAGCAGCGAGCGCATCTCGCGGGCTGAAGCCCCCATGCGCCCCTCGTAGTAGGGGATGTTGACGTACTCCTCGCGCACCTTCTTGAGCGACGAGCGGAGCAGCTTCCGCTCCTCGGCGTTCAGGGCCTGCGGCAGTTCGCCCGTGTCGTAGAGGCGCACCTTCTCGATGGGGCTCAGGTTCGACACGATGCTGCTGATGCTGGGCGGGTAGTTGATGCCGTTGGGCTTCTTGATGCGGGTCAGGACCGCCCACAGCGCCAGGGTCCAGTCCACGTGCGGGGCCACGTGCTTGTCGCGGCTGATCTGCGCGATGTCGGGCTGGTAGATCTTGCGCTCCTCGGACACCTCCAGCAGGTAGGGCACGCGGATCAGCTGGATGCGGGCCTTGAAGCTGTTGAAGTCCGGGAACTCCTTGAAGGCGTCCAGCTGCAGCTCGTTGGTCGAGCCCAGGAACACCGTGTCCATGTGGGCGATGGCATGGCCCACGTTCACCGAGTTGGTCTCGCAGACGATGAGCAGGTACTTGTAAGAGTCGATGGGCCGCTTGAGCAGGTCCGAGAACTCGATCATGCCGCGGTTGCCGTCGACCAGGTCGCCCGACAGGCTGAACAGGTTCAGGCCCTGCAGCGATGGCGGCAGCGAGCCGATGGAGCGGTTCATGGTGAGCTGCTGCCACTGGGCGTCCACGTGCATCTGGGGTTCGACCGTGACCAGGCCGCGCCGGTAGCGCCGCGAGAAGTAGAAGCGCTCGATCTGCACGTGCATCAGCACCTTGTGCAGGTCGCCCCCGTGCGAGGCCAGCAGGGCGTCGAAGATGAGGCGGTCGCGGTGCTGGAGGTTGCCGCGGGTCAGGGACAGCGGCAGCTCGTTCCACAGGGCCTCGGTCTTGGCGGACCCCAGGATCTTTTCCAGGAACGCGCGACGCAGTTCCACCGGGATGAGCAGCAGGGGATGGTCGCGGGTTTCGCAGGGAATGCGCGCCTGGATGTCCTCGTCGGGCAGCTTGGCAAAGCTGGTGGCGGCCTCGCGGATGCCCGTGCCGTAGGCGGCGCCCAGACCCATCGATCCCTTGGTGATCTTGTCGAGCGGGAAGATCCAGTTGAAGGTGTAGACGGCGCCTTCGGGCGACTCCGAATACTTTTCCAGGCCCGCCATGATGGCGTGGACCATGGACGTCTTGGCCGAGCCGTTGGGGCCGTGGAGCAGGATGAGCTTGTTGTTGATCCCCTGGCGCACGAAGCCCTGGAGCGTGCGGTAGATCTCGTTCTGGACCTCCTCGTGGTCCACCACGCGGCGGCCGCCCGGATCGAAGGCCTGGTCGAACAGCCGGAAGCGGTTCCCGTCACGGCCGAAGTGATCCATCATGTCGACCATGTAGCGCGCGCTGCCGCGCAGGCCGCGATCGGGAGTCTCGCCCAGGATCTGGACGTACTCCTCGAAGGTCAGGATGCGGCGATTGGCCTCGAACTCCTTCTTGACCTGGTTTTCGACGAATCCGAGTGCTTCGATCCCGGGGCGGGGGCTGCTCATCCTACCAGTGTAACTGGTGCCCAAGGCCCGCGCCAAGGGCCCCTTGGGCGTCAGCCTTTTCCGTTGCGGGGAGTCGAGGCGGGCGCCGCGCCGGAGGCCTGGCGGATCTGCCGCCGGGTCAGGGAGCGGCCGCCTCCGCCGCGGCGTTTTTTGGGCACGGCGTGGTGCTTGGCCGGAGCCGGATAGGCCTTGAGGATGATCAGGCGCGGCTTGGCCGGGTCGACCAGCGGCTGGGACGTCGAATTCATGACGCCCAGGCGGCTGATGTGCGCCTCGACCGCGTCGCGTACCAGGCCCGCCGCGTTCATCGAGATGCGGCTCTGGGGCACCTGGCCCATGGGCCAGCCCAGACCGTCGCCGCCCATGACCAGGAAGTCGAGGGTGGCCAGTCGGTAGGATTTCTTGTCGTCGATGAGTTCGCCCGCCAGCGTGCGGACTTCGATGAGGCGGTCCACTTCCCAGAGGTCCTTCTTGCCGTCGCCGTTCACGTCCTCGGCCTTGGCCGGGGAGTGCAGGTCCAGCACCTTGAGCACCAGGCCCGAAACGGGGAAGAAGCCCTTGGAGCCGCTTTCGGCCGCGCGGAGAATCTGCTTGAGCTCCTTGCCGGTGACTTCGAGCACGGAAATGGAGTTGTCGAAGGGCAGGGTGCGGAACAGCGCCTCGTAGGTCACGGGGCCCTGCTCGAACGGCGCGCGGAGGCCGCCCGGGTTCACCAGGCCGAAGTCGGTGCCGGCCTTGATGCGGATGGCTTCAGCCACCAGGTTCCCCATCTCGCTTTCCCGCTCCCGCGGATTGTCCACCGGGCGCGCGGCCTGGCCGATCACGCGCCGCTTGGCGGCGGCCACCTCGTCAAAGGTGGACTGCAGCAGCGCCTGGGTGGAGGCGTCGGGTTCCAGGGCGCGGCCGTGGAAGTGCGGAGTCACCAGGGCACCGCGGCCTTCTTTCGGCGCGGGGCGATCGCCATCGCAATCGTTCTGGTGCGCGAACACGCGGGAGCAGAGCGGGATGGGACCTTCGATGCGCGTGCGGTCCGCCACGAGCTTTTTCTGCTCCAGGTCGTAGGTCAGGTACATGGCGTTGAGGTTCACGTTGCGGGTGCCGGCCTGGATGACCGGGACGCCTGCAATCCAGTGG
>CANFHS010000219.1 GCA_947446835.1 Bacteriovoracaceae bacterium | reverse complement strand
TCCGCCCCACCTTCACGAGTTCGACCTGGCCGGTAAGCCCCTCGAGCTGCATGGCGAGGAGCTCAAGGCCTATCACCGGCACGGCGAGCTTTCGCTCGAAGCGGTGCGGAGCGAGGGCATCCAGCTTTCGCCCTCGGTGATCCGCATCATCCAGCTGCACCACGAGACCTGGAGTGGCACCGGTCCGCAGCGCGGTTCGGGCACGCAGGTTTACCGCCCCGCCCGCGTGCTCCGCATCGCGGACGAGCTGGTGGCGCGCCTGTTCCGGCCCCAGAACCAGACCGGGCTCTACGCCCACCTCCTGCAGATGAAGCAGGAAATCGACCCGCTCAAGGCGGTCGAAAAGTGGGACCCATCCATGATGGCCCTGCTCTGCAACCGCCTCAAGCCGGAGTGATCAGACGTCTCCGCCGGGGCGGATGCGCTCTTCGCGCTTCACGCTGCGCAGGTTCTGCGGCAGCACCTTCTTGCGGAGGCGGATGGATTCCGGGGTGACCTCGATCCACTCGTCCTCGTCGATCCACTCCAGGCACTGTTCGAGCGACATCTTGCGGATGCCCGACAGGGTGACCAGGAATTCGGCCGAAGCGGCGCGGATGTTGGTGAGCTTCTTCTCCTTGCAAGGATTGACGTTCAGGTCGTTGTCCTTGGAGTGCTCGCCGATGATCATACCTTCGTAAACCGGGATGCCGGGTCCGAAGAACAGGATGCCGCGGTCTTCGAGCGCCAGCAGCGCGTATTCGACCGTGTCGCCCGCGCGATCCGAGATGAGGGAGCCCGAGGTGCGGTGCGGGATGTCGCCCTTGTGCGGGCCGTAGCCCAGCAGCTGCGTCGAGAACAGGCCGGCTCCGCGGGTCAGGGTCAGGTACTTGGAGCGCATGCCCAGCAGGCCGCGGGTGGGGATGTCGAACTCCAGGCGCACGCGGCCCGAGCCCGAGCCGTGCGCGGTGGCCGACTCGTACTTGGTCATGATGCCCTTGCGACCCTGGAACATGCCGGTGACGTCGCCGGTGGCGGTTTCGGGCATGTCGAGCACGGCGCGTTCCATGGGCTCCATGAGCTCGCCGCCTTCGCCGCGCTGGTAGAGGACGGTGGGCTTGCCCACCATGAACTCGAAGCCTTCGCGACGCATCTGTTCGATCAGGATGGCGAACTGCAGTTCGCCGCGGCCCAGCACGCGGAACTGGTCGGCCTGCGCGGTTTCCTCGAAGCGCAGGGCCACGTTGGTGCGCACCTCGCGCAGCAGGCGGTCGCGCAGCTTGCGCGACTGGATGGCTTCGCCTTCCTTGCCGGCCAGAGGAGAAGTGTTCACCGAGAAGATCATGCCCAGGGTGGGCTTCTCGACCACGATGCGGGGCAGGGATTCGACCGAATCGGTGCCGGCGATGGTGTCGCCGATCTCGACGGTCTCGTTGCCGGCCACGACGCCGATGTCACCCGCGCTCAGGACGTCCACTTCGGACTGCTTCAGGCCTTCGTAGGTGTAGAGCTGGCTGACGGTGAAGCTCTCGGTCTTGGGGTTGCCCGCGGCGTCGACCGTGCGCTTCTGCACACGCTGGTTTTTCTTCACGGTGCCGGCCATGATGCGCCCGATGCCCAGGCGGCCCACGTAGTCCGAGTAGGACAGGTTCGAGACCAGCATCTGGAAGTCGGCGCCGGCGTTCACCTTGGGGGCCGGGATGTGCTTCAGGATGGTGTCGAAGAGCGGCTGGAGGGTGGATTTCTTCTCGCCCGCGATGAGGGCGTCCACGTCCCCGCGTTCCAGCGTGCACCAGCCCTGGCGGGCGCAGGCGTAAACGATGGGGAAGTCGGCCTGCTGCTCCGAAGCTTCCAGATCCACGAACAGGTCGAAGGCCGAGTTCACCACATCGTCGATGCGGGCGTCGGGGCGGTCCACCTTGTTGATGACGAGGATGACCTGCAGGCCCTGCTTGAGCGCCTTCTGCAGCACGAAGCGGGTCTGGGGCAGGGGGCCTTCGGCTGCGTCCACCAGCAGCAGGGCGCCGTCGACCATGCCCATGATGCGCTCCACTTCGCCGCCGAAGTCGGCGTGGCCGGGAGTGTCCACGATGTTGATCTTGGTTTCGCCGAGGCGAACCGAGGTGTTCTTGGCCAGGATGGTGATGCCGCGCTCGCGCTCCAGGTCGCCCGAGTCCATGACCCGCTCCTCGACCTTCTGGTGGGACTGGAAGGTCCCGGCCTGCTTGAGCAGGAAGTCCACGAGGGTAGTCTTGCCGTGGTCGACGTGGGCGATGATGCAGATGTTTCTCAGCTTGTCGGCTTGTTGCATACTCGTGGAATGGTCTTTCGTTGGGGCAGTCGCGGAGCTGGGGTCCTGCCGGGGGTTTTCTTGCTTCTGGGGACTTCTTCCCTGGAAGCGGCTCAAAATCCTCTGTTCAGCCTTGCCCACCATTTGCCAACTCCCAGCACGATTCCGGCAGGACACGGGGTCCTCGGCACGGAAGCCGCTTTGGGCCTGACCGACTTTCTCCAGGTGGGTACGGGGGTTTCGCGGAACTTCTATCAGGTTTACAACCTGAACGCTAAGGCTTCCCTGCTGGACCGGCCGGATTATGCGGCAGCGGTGGTGCTGGGCTGGGAAAGCACCAACCTGAAGGATATCGGCGTGTTGAACCCCGACCTTCGGGTGCAGTCCTGGTTGCCTGGCGCCGTTTTTGCGGTGTCACCGCACCCCCAGCTTGCCATTGCGTTGGGGGGCAAGGCGCGGATTTCGGGAGTTCCCGCATCGCGGCTGCAGGGTCTGGCGACTTCGGGGGCTCTTCGGGGAGCTGAAGTGGGGACAGACGTGTCGGTTGCCTATCAGCCCCAGGCCAACGTGATCTCGGCGGGCGTGAGCTACGACCTGACCTACCACCTGTTTGGGGTGGGTCTGACCCACCACTGGCCCGGGCTGCATCTGGGGGCGCACTTTTACCCGGCCGCAGCCCGCTACCGGGTGCAACCCCTCATTTCGGGCGGGCTGGCGTTCGACCTCTGAACGGCCCGCTCACTGGGCAGCGGCTGCGGGTGCCTTGGGCTTCATGCATTCCAGGTAGGCGCTGCTCGCCCGGGTCACGCACTGCTGGCGCCGGAACTCGGCCAGGGTGAGGCACCGTTCCAGCTCCGCATCCGTGGGACTCCCCTGGCTGCACAGGTCGATGTCCCGTTTGCTGTCTGCCTCGCAGGCTTTTTCGGCCTTGGACCGCTCAGCCAGGCAGTTCAGGACCCCATAGGGCAGGGGCGGGGCGCCTGCGGCAGCCCAGGCCTGGACGGAAAGAACCGTGGCAATGAACGTGGCCCCGAACACACGACAAAACGGCTTCATGGAGAATCCCCCTGCTCACCAGTTTAAGGGGTCAAAGGGGCTCCCGAAAGTGTGTCAATGGGGTCACACCTCGGGGTGCTGGTGGGAGGCCGTCACGACGGTCTTGATGTTGCCGCGGATCGAAAAATCGCCCACCACGGTCATTTCCCAGGGGTCCAGGAGCTTCACCAGGTCGTCCAGGATGACGTTGGACACATCCTCGTGGAAGATGCCGCGGTCGCGGAACTGGTTGATATAGAGCTTGAGGCTCTTCAGCTCCACGCACCAGTCCTTGGGGACATACTTGATGTGGATCGTGGCGAAGTCGGGGAAGCCCGAGGCCGGGCACACGCAGGTGAATTCCGGGCAGGTGAATTCGACGGTGTAGCGCCGCACGCGCGTGCGGTTGGCAAAGCGCATGAGGCGCGCTTCCCGGATCATCCGGGCGCCGTCGGGGCGGAGGTTCGAGAGGGTGATGGAATCCTTTTTTTTGAGCTGAGCCATGCGGGGCGTA
>CANFHS010000218.1 GCA_947446835.1 Bacteriovoracaceae bacterium | reverse complement strand
TCGCCTACCCGCCCACCGAGATCGACGTACTCGTCGCAGACCTCGAAGAGCCTCTGACCGGAAGGATGGCGGGACTCGACGGCCTCGCTGTGGACGCGGCTGGTGAAGGCCACGGTGTGCAGGCCCATGCGCCGGGCCTGAAGCGCCAGGTCAATGGCCGCGCCGTTGATTCCCGACTGCGACATCAGCCAAAGGGTCTCCCCTTTGCGCGGCTGCGCACGATTGAGCAGCGTGGCCGTGAGGCCGCTCATCCGCTCAAGGACCCGCACGACAGGCGGGCCGGCCTGCGGCATCAGGAAGTCGGCCACGATCGGCACCACGAACGAAGCGCCACCCGCACGATGGTAGAGCTCCAGCGGGAGGATGCTGGAGTGGCCGCTCCCGAACACGAAGAGATGGCGACCGGCCTTCACGTCCTTGACGATCCGGTCGACCTGGCTCTCCATCACCTCGCGATTGAGCTCGATGAGGCCTTCGAGGTGGGGAATCGCCACTTCCGAGTACCGCTGGGTGTGGACGCGCTCCCGCGACACCCGGGAACGGGACTTCGAGACTTTACCGGTTCTTGCCTTTGCCATGATGCAGCTCCTTGTGTTTCAGCGCAGGATGTCGTTCGAAGGGGTGGTGGTTCCCCCGATCCCACCGAAGCCCGAGCCGGTGAGATTGAGCGACAGGTCCACCCCGAAATCAAAGCAGAAGCCGGGGTATTTGTCGCAAACCTTTCGCTTCGCGGTGACATCGAAGGACCAGCATCGCGAAGGACTCTGGAACCGGACCATGGTCTCGACCGCCAACCAGCGACCCGACAGGAAATCGCGCGAAATGCCCAGCCGGGGCATGAAGTAGTCGTTCACGGACCAGGTCATGGCTCCGGTGAGGTTGGAGGTCCGCGAGCTCAGGGCCGATCGCGAGAAACCGAGGTTGAAGCTCCGTTCGAAATCGAGCACCTTCTGGTGGAGTGACCGCTCCAGCAGGTAGGAGAACGAGGTCGAAAAGATGTTCCGGTCCTGGCCCTCACCGATCGCCGCGTAAGGGACATACGTGTAGTTCGTCTGGGACTTCCAGCGGTCGTACTCCAGGTTGAGGGCCGAGAAGAACCTGGAGAGGGGTTGCTGATCCCCTTCGGGCTGCTGCAGTTCCCGGAAGTTGTAGGACTGTCCCGCCTTGAACTCGACCGCGGTCTGGTACGTGGGATCGCCGCCCACGGCCGATTCCCTGCGGCGGATGAGCTGGGTCGTGAATCCGTAGGAGAGCGCATTGCCCTGGGGGAGAAAGTAGTTGGAGTAGGTGCGGCTGGAATCCAGGGGCACGATGTCGTAGTTGTCGAAGTTGTAGCCCGAAAAACCGTTGGTTTGGGCATATTCCATCTGTTTCAGGAAGGGATGGCCCGTATTGCCGGGATCGTTCTTGCCCGAGTAGCTCTCGTTCACGAAGGGGATCCGCGAGTAGGTCAGAAGAGGCCGGATGAGGTGCTTGGCCCTCGGCGCGTCGGGATCGCCCGTCTCATAGAACCGTTCCAGCTGGGTCGACAGGTCGATCCGGACCAGCAGGTAGCCTCGCGCCAGGTCGGGGACCTCCTGGTGGAACGAGTAGAAGAGACCGCGGTACTCCAGGGTAGGAACCAGCGACAGGACGTCGAACGGGCGAAATGTCGTGTAGAAGCGCGGAGTGTATGAAAGCCTTGTTGCCTTCCGGATCGGGTCAATTCCGTAGCGGGGAGGCTCCGTGGGCGAACTCACCGGCGTCAGGAGATCCCGGTCAAACGCGGGACCCGAGCGCGAAAAATTGGTCACTCCCAGGGTGATCCCCGCTGCAACATGCCCGTCGAGGAAAAGCCGGTCGCTGCTGGTCAGCCCGACCGTCGGAAAGATCTGGACCGTATTGGGATCGAACTCCCGGGGGTCGGGGGTCAGGAGGTTCCGGGTCCGTTTCATGGCCACGAAGCTGGAGACCTCGTGGGTGGCGTGCGAAAAAACCAGATCGGACGAAAGGTAAGCCTCACCCGATCCCGGAATATCACCCACCTGGTCGGGGTACTTGTTGTCGCTGGCCTCCCGCAGGCGGAGCTTTTCTTCGACCCCGCCCGGGAGTTCCTGGATCTGTGAAAGGTCCAGTGCCCAGCGATGCTTCGTGGGCACCGTGCTGAGCCCCAGGTTGGCGTTCTTGTCCTGGATGTAGCGCTCGAAGGTCAGGTCGTTGAGGTAGTAGAAATTGGCTTGCCCACCGCTGCGTTCGGAGGTGCGGTAGCGACCTTCGGCCTCGAACCGGAAGCCCCTGCCCCCGTACTCCCCCGCCCCGAAGGTCAGGTCGAAGCTGCGCGAGGGGGCCCAATAGAAGGGCTGCACATACCGGAAGCCGTCGCTCGTGAAGCCGAACTTCGGAAACAGGAAACCCGTCTGCCTCCGGGTCTTCATGGGCACCACCAGGTACGGCAACCAGAAGATGGGAGCGTCCTGGACCCGGCCCGTGACGTTCGACATGTAGGCGTAGCCTTCGAACTCCATGTCCACGTCTTCGGCGAAGAAGTTCCAGCTGTTCGGACAGTCCCGGCAGGTGCTGTAACTTCCCTGGTGGGTCTGGAAATGCTTTTCGCCCAGCTTGTTGATGCGCTGGCCGGAAAGGGAGAACCGGTCGTTGGCGACCCGGCCCCCCACGATCGATCCGGTGCGGGTCTCGAGGTTGAAATGCATCTCCTCGCCGCGGATCACGGTCTCGGCGGCGATGTAGTTGCAATCGCCCTTGGCGTCGAGGATCCGGTTGTCCAGATCCAGGAGGATATCATCGGCCGAGAGCACTTCGCCGGGCTGCCGGACCACCGCATGCCCGGAAAGCTGGACCTTGTTGGTCTTGCGGTCCCAGTAGGTCTTGTCCGCCGACCACTGCAGCGGCGAAGCATCCACTGCCGCCCGGGCACGGGGAATCCCTGGCGCCCCGATGGCCAGGAGGAAAGTCAGGAAAAAAGGGTAAATCGCGCCGTTTAAAATCCTTCTGGAAACCGGCACGTATTGCGCCCCAGGCGCAGCATCCATTGACGAAGGGTTGCAGCCAGTTCCTTGCGCGGAACCACCTGATCGACAAAGCCGTGTTTCAGAAGGAATTCGGACCGCTGGAAACCCGCGGGCAGGGTTTGGCGAATGGTCTGCTCGATGACCCGGGGACCGGCGAAGCCGATCAGGGCCTTGGGCTCGGCGAGAATCACGTCACCCAGCATGGCGAAGGAAGCCGCCACCCCGCCCGTCGTCGGGTCGGTCAGCACGGCGATGTAGGGAATCCCCTCTTCGCGCATCCGGTGAATCAGAGCGCTGGTCTTGGCCATCTGCATCAGGGACAGGATGCCTTCCTGCATCCGGGCTCCACCGCTGGCCGAAACCAGGACGGCGGGCAGCTTGTCCTTGAGGGCCCCCTCGAAGAGCCTCGTGACCTTCTCACCGACGACCACGCCCATGCTGCCGCCCATGAACTTGAACTCGAAAACACCCAGGTGGTAGGGCAGCCCGTTCAACTTGGCTTTGCCGACCACGAAGGCGTCCCGCAGGCCGGTGGAGCCAGCCGCAGACCGGAGGCGGTCGCGATAGGGCTTCAGGTCGTCGAATTCCAGGGGGTCGGTCGAAACCAGGTCCTCGGCGTACTCGTCGAAAGACCCGTCGTCCGCGAGCATCGCGATCCGCTCGGCCGCCAGCATCCGGAAATGGGCACTGCACTCCGGGCAGACCTGGAGGTTGTCCTTGAGGACCTTGGACTGGAGAATTTCCCCGCAGGTCGAACACTTGACCCACAAGCCTTCAGGAACCTTGGAAGTCCTCTGGGAGACCTGGCTTTTAATCCTGGGAGTCTTGAGATCGTCGAACCACGCCATAGGGAG
>CANFHS010000217.1 GCA_947446835.1 Bacteriovoracaceae bacterium | reverse complement strand
GTATTTCCAATCAAAAGAAGGGTCAAGGTCAAGACCGGGCGCAATACCCGGTGCATCTTCTGCTTCATCATTTCCGGTCTCCTGCAGTCTCGAAAGTCTGCGGTGAACGCAGCAGCGCCGCCCAGAGCTCGAACCGGATGGCCCGCTGCGCCCGGGCCGCGGCTTCCGCGCTCTCCAGCGACAGGCGGTTGGTGTCCGCCACGACGAGCTGCGCGCCCTCCACCCGCACCTCGTGCAGGCGCAGATCGCCATCCAGCTGCCGATCCAGCACGGCGGCAAAGGCACGCACGGGCGAATCCTCCGCACACAGCACGCGGCGCCCAGCCAAGCTGAGCGCGGTGCAGCCCTCGGCAGAGCCGAGCGCCAGGGCCAGGCTGCCGTTGGTGGCGCGGCGGTGAATAGGCAGACCCAATGCCTCGATCTGGCGCTTCACGCTCCGCACCCGGTCCATTTCGAGCGGATGGGTGGCGTAGATGCCGTAGTTGATCTCGGGCCTCATCATGCGCTCCATGGCCAAGGTTTCCAGCATCGTGAGCTCTCCCACTGGATCATAACCCGCCGCGCGCATCAAAAGCACGCCACCTGCATCCGCGTCACGCTCGGCATTGCGGCTCCAGGCGCTGAGATGGCCGGCCGCCAGGAGCTGCGGCAGAGTGAACAGGCCGAAAATCGTATCCACCGGCAGGCGGAGGATCAGCGAGCCCAGTACCACTCCCGCCATGCCCAGGTTGCTGCGCCCCGCTGACTTTTCTTCCTCGCGATCCAGGACGATGCCATGCCGGTGCCAGGAATGGGTCATCTCATGACCCATCACCCCGGCCAGCTCATCGTCCGAGTGCAAGGTTCCCAGGATTCCCGTGTTGACGTAGACGTAGCCGCCCGGCAGGGCAAATGCGTTGACGTCCTCGTCCGCGACCACAAAGAAACGGAACGGGAACGGCTTCGTGGGAAGCTTGCCAAACCGCGGCGGAATCACGGTGTCCTGGATCCTGGCCTCCAGGGCCCGTCCCACGCGCTCCACCCGGGCAAGATGCGCCGGATCCTGGCTGAGCTTGAGTCCGGTGCGAAGCAACAGTGCGTGGGTCGCGGCACCCACCTGCGCGTCTTCACGCTCCGCCGCGCCTGCCTGAAGCGCGCCGAGACAAAAACCGAAAGAGACCAGGACCAGAAAAATGGGTTTCATCGCTTCCCCCCGAAAGTGGCCTGGGAGGTACCATAAAACTCCCTGATCCAAAAACGGTTCCCGGGGTTGGCCGGGGGCCTAGGCCTCAGGCCCGTGGCCGGAGCGTCCTTCGATCCCGATCGAAAGCACCAGATCACTGAGCACATTAGTCACAGATCGGGCACGACCCAGGATCCAGTCCACCGAAAGCAGAATGGGCAGGTTCTCGGTGGGAATCCCGACCGTGGTGAGGATCAGGGACAGCGAAATGAAGCCCGCATCCGGAACGCCCGCAATTCCCATCGCGGTCAGCACACAAAGCAGTGCGGCCGAAAGCTGCTGCGCGAAGCTCAGATGCACTCCCATGGCCTGGGCCACGACCAGGAACGCCAGACCCTCGTAAAGCAGGATTCCGTCGTTGTTCAGGTTCGTGCCCACGCAAGCCCCGAGCGCCGAGGAACGCCTGGAGATCCCCATCCGGTCCAGCGCGCGCAAGGTGAACGGCAGCGTGGCCAGGCTGCTGTTGGTGCCGATGGACTGGAGCACCGGCGTGCGTGCCTCGGCCCAGAAGCGCCTGAGGCCGATGCGCGAACCCAGCACCACCCAACCCTGGTAGGTCAGCCCGATGTGCAGCGCAAGGCCCAGAAGCGCCACGCCCAGGTAGGCAAAGAGCCCGGTGAGCGGCCCATACCCGTACTTGGCCACCGACGAGGCCACCGCCGCGAATACCGCGACCGGGATCACCCGGGTCACTCCGAGTAGCATGCGCTCGGCCACCTTCTGGGCCGTCTCGAGCGAGGCACCCCAGCGCCTGAGCGTCTCGTGGTGGGCCTCCTCGTGGCTCTCGTGCCTGAGCGCAAAGCCCAGCAGGATGGCCAGGATCACGACGGGGATGACGGCATTCTCGACAAACGGCTGCAGCACGCTCTGGGGAATCCAGGCGCCCACATTCCGGGTCCAGTCGAGCTTGAGCTGCGGAACCGGCGCGGACGGAGCCCCTGCGGACACCGCCCCGGGATGGCTCCAGATCTCGCGGAGCGCATCGCCCGGACGAAGCCAGGCGGACAAGCCCATCCCGATGACGAGTGCGATGGCGGCATTCAGCAGCGCGATGAACAGCATGCGCGCGCCACTTTTCCACCCCATGCGGGTCTGGTGAATGGCGTTCACGATGGCCAGGAACAGGAGAGGCACGGCCAGGGCCTTGATGAGCTGGATCACCCAGCGGGAAACTTCACCCAGCAGTGGCGAGAAGTCGCCCGCCCAAGGACCCACGCAAAGCCCAGCCAGCAATCCCAAGACGATGTTGCGCAAAACCCGAGGCTCCCTAGTGTTGGCCCGACTGGCTACCCGAAGGCGCGCCACCCTGGGCCCCGCCCTCGTCCGGAAGCACTTTCTGCTCCTGGCTCGAAATGCCGGATGCGGGCTCGGGGGCCCGGGTATTCAGGGCAGGCGGCTCGGTTGCCGACTGGCACCGGTACACATAGCCGCTTTCCACGTAGTCGTCAGGGGGTCCTTTGCGGGCGCACACCGATCCGGTGCCCACGACCGCGCCGGGGGCCAGCGAGTTTCCGCCCCCGAGCTTTCCATCACGGCACTGCCGACCATAGGCCGTGGTCTCGACCCACTTGTCGAGCCTGGGGTCCTCCAGCTGCTGCCGCCCCGAGCAGCACAGCACGGTCTTGCCGGCTTCCTGCTGCCGCTCACAGCGCGCGGGAGGCGCGTCGGAGCACCGCCAAGCCACGCCCTTGCGGGTCACCGGGACATCGTCCAGGAAGGTCTCCACCTGGCATCCGGTGGCCTTCCGGGGCGCGCTGCAATGAAGGCCCAGCGAGCGGCGCAGGTGATTGGAAATCTGCTCGGGCGTCTTCAACTGGTAAGTGCAGCACCACTGGGTGCCTTCATCCCAGGCTGAACACTGGGCTGGAAGGGCTCGGATACGGGCCTGCCTCTGGCGTTCGGCCCTGGCCTGCGACTGCGCCTCGGCCCGGATCAGGGCATCCTCGTGCTTCTTGAATTCCAGGAGCTCGTGGAGAAGGGCATCCGTCTCGCGCCGCCGCTCCCGTTCGGCAACAACGACCGGGGTACACCGGGCCACGCAGGTCTGCCGCAGCCGCTCCACGAACGCGGGCTGATCGCGATACGCCCGCTCCACCGTGCAGCAGCGGTTGCAGGCCTGGGCAGGTCCGTCCTCGGCCATCCACCTTTCAGGAGACCAGCGCAACACCTTGCTGGCGCAGATCCTGCCCGCATCGGTCACGGGCTGGGCCGCAAACGCGCCCGGAGAAACGGCCAGAAGGCCGATTCCGCACCAAAGCGCCATTTCAAGGACACGGATCTCCATCTCTTCTGGATCGGCATCCAGCCCGAGAACTTGAGCCGCCTGGCACGAATTTCAGGCAAAAACCCAGTCGGGCGCCGGACCCAGCTCCTGGAGCAGGGAAGCCCGGGCCCGCTGCACCAGGCATTTGACGGCGCCCAGGCTCAGGCCCAGGCGCTCGGCCACCTCGGCCGAGCTCAGGTCACGCACGAACCTGAGCCACAGCACCTTGCGCTGGAGCCGGGTCAGGCCCCGAAGCCGCCGAAACAGCTGCCAGCGCAGGCTCTTGCGGATGACCCGCTCTTCCGCACCCGGGTCCGCGCTGGGAAGCTCATCGAATCCTGAAGCACCCTCCTCGCTCTCGCCGCCGGGCGACTCGAGAAGCAGCTCCCG
>CANFHS010000216.1 GCA_947446835.1 Bacteriovoracaceae bacterium | reverse complement strand
GCGAGGCCACCATCCGCACCGTGCGGGTCTATGCCTATTTCCAGCCGTCCATCACCTGGATCTCGGGCCTGTCCATGGCCTGCGTGCTGCTGTACGGAAGCTGGCAGGCCTCGAAGGGCGCGCTCAGCCTGGGGATCCTGGTCGCCTTCACGGCCTATGTGCAGGCGCTCTTCCAGCCGGTGCGTGAGATCGCCGACAAGTGGAACATCTTCCTTTCCGGCATGGCTTCGGTGGAGCGCATCTTCTCGATCCTGGATTGGGGTCGGGAGCCGGGTGTTCCCGACGTGCCCGGGCCCGCTCCGGTCCTCGAGGGCCTGTGCGGCCATATCCGTTTCGAGGGAGTCTGGTTCGCCTACGAGGGCGAGCGCTGGGTGCTGCGCGACTTCAGTCTGGACATCCAGCCGGGACAGAAGATCGGCGTGGTAGGCCACACGGGCGCTGGCAAGACCACCTTGATCAGCCTGCTCCTGCGGTTCTACGAACCCCAGCGTGGTCGCATCCTGATCGACGGCAAGGACATCCGCGAGTACGACAAGCGCTCGCTCCGGGCCGCCATCGGACTGGTCCAGCAGGACGTGTTCCTGTTCAGCGGTTCCATCCAGGACAACCTTTCGCTTTGGCGCGATCTTGGAGACGTTTCGCGCGTCCAGGTGCGCAGGCTGCTGGAGGGGCTGGGTTTCTCACGCTGGCTGGGCGAGGACGCCGCCCGGATGGAGCTGCAGGAGCGCGGGTCCAACCTGTCGATGGGCGAGCGGCAGGTCATGGCCTTTGTGCGGGCCCTGGTTTCGCGGCCCTCGCTGTGGATCCTGGACGAGGCCACGGCGAACATCGACTCGGGCACCGAGAAGGAGCTGGGACAGGTCCTGGAGCGCGAGTCCCGGGGCAAGACGACCATCCTCATCGCCCACCGCCTGGCCACGGTCCGTGACGCCGACCGGATCCTGGTGCTGCATCGGGGAGCGCTGCTCGAAGATGGTCGCCACGCCGAGCTCATGGGCCGCGACGGGCTTTATGCGCGCCTTTACCGCTACCAGAGCGCCCTCGCCGCCCGCGGCGAAGCTCACTGACCTTCGGGGCGGTAGCTGGGCAGCCAGAGGGTGCGGTCGATCTCGGGCTCGTCCGCGAACAGCATGACCATGCGGTCCACGCCCAGCGCGATGCCGCTGGACGGAGGCATGCCTTCGGTGAGCGCGTGCAGGAAACCTTCATCGAGAGGCGCCTTCGGGAACGAGGGGCCGTAGGTGCGCTCGCGCAGCTCCATGTCCTCGACAAAGCGCCGACGCTGTTCGACCGGGTCGGTGAGCTCCTCGAACGCGTTTCCGAGCTCGAGGCCTCCCGCGTACACCTCGAAGCGCTTGGCCCACGTGCTGCCGTCCTCGTCGCGGTCCAGGACGGCCAGCGCCGCCTGGGATGCGGGGTAGCGGGTCACGAAGCAGGCGCGATCCGACGGAAGATTGGGCTCGATCCGGTTGAGCCAGATCCGGAAGTACAGGTCGTCCCAGGTGTCCTCGGGGGCGGGAACGAGCCCGAGCCGGCGGCACTCGCGTGCCAGGTCTTCGGCCCGGGGGCAGGCCAGCAGGTCGACCTGCGCCCAGTCGCGGAACAGGTCCCGGACGCGCAGGCGCGGCCAAGGGGTGGCGACCGAGATGGACCGTCCCTGGAAGGGCAGCTCCTCGCGTCCCAGCAGCTTGCGCGCGATGAAGGCAAAGAGCTCTTCCACGTCCCGCATCAGGTCCTCGTCCGAAGCGTGCGCGCGGTAGAATTCCAGCATCGTGAATTCGGGGTGGTGGGTGCTGGAAAAAGGTTCGGAGCGGAACGCGGGACAGATCTGGAAGATGCGCTCCAGGCCGCCCGCCAGGAGGCGCTTCATGGCGAACTCCGGTGAAGTGGGCAGGTAGGCGCCGTCCTCCAGCCGGTAGGGCCGGATGTGGGGCTCCATGCCGGGGCAGGGAACGAGGAGCGGGGTGCGGGTTTCGAGGAAATCGCGGCTCGTGAAGAATTCCCGGATGGCGGCTTCGACCTGGGCCCGGGTCCGGGTGCCGTGCAGGCGGCGAGGGTCCAGCACCTGGTCCATCCAACGGGTGCTGCGCTCGGGGGTCCGATTCGGGGTCAGTAGCCGACAAATTTCATCGCCTGCTTCGATCCAGTCCCCGAGTCCCGGGGCGGCCTGGGTGGGAGGGAGGTCAAAGCTGCGGATTTCTTTCGCCGAACGCAGGGTGAAGCGAAGGGCGTTTGAGTCCGTGGCGGGGGTCACCGAGATGCAGCGGCCGCGAAACAGGGGCGTCATGAGCGAGGGGAGGGGCTCGGGTCTGTCGCAAGTCGCGACATTTTTTGTCGCGGGATGCGACACCCAAGCTGTTGATTTTGCTTGTAAATCATCGATATCACAGTCAACCTCGGGGGAGACCAGCATGGCATCCGCCTTGCTCCGAGTCATAGCAACACAAGGAGATCCCTATGAAGAAGATTCTCGTTACCCTCGCCGTGGCCCTGTTCTCGATGACCGCTTTCGCTGAAGAAGTGCAGAACAACGCTCCGGTCGCCAACACCCAGGCTCCGGTCGCCGCTTCGGCTCCGGCTTCGACCTCGGTCAAGACCGCCAAAGTCGGCAAGACCTGGATCTCGAAAAAAGCCAAGAAAGCCAAAAAAGCCAAGCACGGCAAAAAAGGCAAAAAAGCCGCCGCTGCCGCCGCTGAAGCTCCCGCTTCGGCTCCCGCCGCCGCTCCGGCCCAGGGCCAGTAAGCCCGACTGGGAACAGGTCAGTCATTCCTGATCCCGTCTGAAGAGCCGATTGCCGGGGTTTCCCGGTGATCGGCTCTTCGGCTTTCTGGACCTTGAGGGGGCATTCATGGTTCTAAGAAAGGCGATGTTCAAGCTTCGGCGTCTGGATCTCCAGGCCAAGATCAGCCTGGTGCTGGTGGCGGTCATCGTCCCGACCTTCCTGGTCGTCACGGTGGCCGAAAACCAGCTCACCAAGCCCGTCCTCGAAGAGGAGATGAGGCAGGTGGGCATCGTCTCGGGCAAGACGCTCGCCGCCGAGATCGTGAGCCAGCGCCTGCACCAGCAGCCCAACCCCACGCCCGCCATCGAGGCGTACCTCCAGGAGCTGCTGTACCTGCAGCCCAACATCGTCCGCATGGATGTGGTCATGCCGGATCCGGTGACCGGCGCACCCAAGCTGGTCGCTTCGAGCGTCGAGGACGAACCCGGCGCCCCGATCCCCAACATCCAGCTCATCGACAGCGTGATCAGCGACTTCACGACCGACGAGTTCGGCATCGGGCAGTGGATCGTCCAGGTGCCCATCGAGCTGAGGCGCGTGGACCCGAAGGCCCCCCACAAGTTCCTGGGCACTGTCCGCGTCATCGTCTCGATGAAGTTCATCAACCGCATCCTGGACGCCATTGCCCGCACCACGGCTTATGCCGCCGCAGTGACGGTCGTGGCCCTGATCCTGGCGCTGACCTACTTCCTGCGGAAGACGATCCAGAATGACCGCAAGCTCAGGGTGGTCGAGTCCAGGAACGTCGAGCTGTCCGAGCAGCTGCACGAGGCCCAGCGCCAGCTCATGAACACCGAAAAGCTGGCGGTCATGGGACAGCTGACGGCAAGCTTCGCCCACGAGATCGGCACGCCGCTGAACGCCATCGGCGGCCACCTGCAGCTGCTGCAGGAAGAGCTGGACCGACCGTCCGCCGAGCGTTCCGAGCGCTTCGAGATCCTGCAGGGCCAGCTCCAGAAGATCGAGCTGATCGTGAAGAACTTCCTGCAGTCCACGGCCAAGCCTTCGTCCCAGCGCCAGCTGGTGGACATCAACCGCCTGGTGGAGCAGATCTTCGGGATCGTGGCGCCCCGGCTGGAATCGACCGAGGTGGAAACGCGACGGGAGCTGGATC
>CANFHS010000215.1 GCA_947446835.1 Bacteriovoracaceae bacterium | reverse complement strand
GGAAGTCGAAGCCGCCCAGACCGCCGACGAGGCCAAGGTCCGCGAGCTGCGGAACCAGGAGATCACCCAGCTGCGCATCACGCTCGGTCGTCGTGAGCCCGGCAACCGTCGCGCGGACCTCTATTACCGGTTGGCCGAGCTCTACCTGGAGGCCTACCGCGCCGAGTTCCTGCTGGAGGGACGGGTGCACGAGAGCCGGCGCCAGGCCGGGAAGGACGAGAAATTCATCAATCGCGCCCGCTCGCGCAGTTACCTGCAGGCCGGGGTCCGCGCCTGCTCGGACATCGTGGCGTTGGGCATCCCGTTCGACAAGCTGGACCGGGTCTACTACTTCCTGGGCGTCAACTACCAGGAGCTGGATCGCCCGGCGGATGCACTTCATGCCTTCGAAGTGCTGACCCGGAAGTTCCCGAACTCTCCCGTCGTGGCCGACGCGTACCGCGAGCTGGGCGATTCCGCGATGTCCAGGAAGGACTACCCCCGCGCCCAGGCCTACTACGAGCTCTCGGCCAGCCACGAGAAGGGCGATGCCCGCCCCAGGGTCCTCCACAAGCTGGCGTGGACCTACTACAAGACCCGCCAATTCGAGCGCGCCGTCAGCACCATGAAGGAGGCCATCGGTGGCGCCTCCCAGAGCGGCGAAAAGCTGCTTTCGCTCAAGGAAGAGGCCCTGCGCGACATGGCCATCTTCATGACCGAAACGGGACGGGTCGAGGACGCACTCGAGCTGTTCGGGCGCGTGGCTGGCGACAAGAACTACTATCCGCGCACGCTGGAGCGGCTGGGGCGGCAGTACGAGCGCAACGTCCAGGTCGACAAGGCGACGCGGGTCTACGAGACGCTGCTCAGGACGCGTCCCTCCGACGAGGCGGCGTTCCGCGTGCTGGTGAAGCTCTTTGAGCTGGACCTGCACCGGGGCAAGAAGCTCGAGGCGCTGAAGCGGCTCGAAGGAGTCGTGATTCCCGAGGGGCGCGAAACGGAAACCCGGGTGGCCGCCCAGAACCTCCAGGCCATGGTGCGGCGGACCGCAACCGACAGCCACGAGCTGTACCGGAACGACGAAGATCGCCAGGCCCTCGCCGTGGCCGAGCAGTTCTACATGGCCTACCTGAACCTGTTTCTCGTGCGCTCCGATCCGCGCGCCGAGATTCCCGAGATCCGCATGTACCTGGCCGAGGTCAAGCGCGAGCTCGGAAAGTCCAAGGAAGCCTCGGCCCTTTACCGGCAGGTGGTGGAGTCCGGCGACAGCCGCTACGCCAAGGAAGCCGGCGCCCTCTGGACCGCGAGCCTGTCGGAGGCCATCCGCAAGGCTTCGTCCGCGGGCGGGCCCCGTGGCGGTGCCGAGCCCTCGGCACTGGAAAAGGAATTCATCGAGGCCTCCGACCGGATGCAGCCGACCCTGGGCGCGGTGGCCGAGGGCCTGGAGGCCGCGCTCAAGGCGGCGCAAGTGCAGGCCGGCTATCCCGGAACCCGCAACGACGCGCTTTTGCGCGCCCGCCAGATCGTGGAGCGTGCGCCCGGGTCGCCCCAGGCCAAGGTGGCCGCGCGCCTGGCCGTTCAGATCGATGCGGATCGGCTGCCGGAGCCCCAGGCCGCCGAGAGCCTGCAGAAGACCGTGACGTTCCTCCGGGGCTCAAGCGTCGCCGACGACAAGCTCAAGGTGCTGCTGTCCGAGATGGAGACCCGCCTGAAGGTGGGTTCCATCGCCCAGGCCGAAAAACGCCAGGACTTCGCGACCGCCGCCCAAGGGTACGAGGAGTTCGCCAGGACCTCGCCCCAGAAGGACCTGGCCGAAAAGGCCTTCGGCAGCGCACTTTCGGCCTATGTGAAGGTCCACGACTTTGACTCCGCCCAGAGGGTCGGCGCGGCCTGGTTGAAGCGCTTCAAGGATTCCCGGTTGGCTGGCGAGGCCATCAAGTCGGCTGCGACGGCCAGCCTCATCGAGGGGAGCTACGAAGGCGCGGCTTCGCTCTTCGAGATCGGCGGACTTTCGGGCAGCAGTCCGGAGTCGCTCGACACGTCGGGGCGTATCCGCCTGGGCTTGGGCGATTCGCCCCGGGCGCGCCAGGTCTGGCAGAGTTACCTCAAACTTTACCCCAGGAGCACCGGCCGCTTTGATGTCGCGCTCCGCCTGGGTCAGGCCGCGGAAGCCGAAGGCCGGGTCCAGGAGGCGCTCGCGGCTTACCGGGAATGCCAGACTGGTCCGCATGACGATCTGACCGAATGCGGTTGCCGCATCGGGGATCTGCTTTCTGGCAAAGGCGACAAGGCAGGCGCCAAAAAGGCCTTCCAGAAGGTGGCGCAGGCGCACGACAAGCAGCTTTCGCCGTTCGTGGGGTATGCCCGCTACCGCCTGGCCGAAATGACCGAAGAAGGGGCGAGTTTCGCCAAACTCCAGCTGCCCGACGCCCAGTTCAAGAAGGCGCTCAATCAGCGCCTGGCGTTCCTCCAGCCCCTGACCCGCGCCTACCAGTCGGCAGGCGACGTCGGCGGTCCCTGGGGCGTGGCCGCCCTGGACCGGCTGGCGAACTGGGTGCTGCGTTTCACGGTCGAGGTGGACGCCATCGCGCCGCCCGAGGGCGCCTCGCCCCAGGCGGTCGCCCAGTTCATGCAGGGCCTGGCTTCGATTTCAGGCCCTCTCCGCAAGAAGGCGGTCGAGACCTGGTGGAAGGCCTACCAGAACGCCGTCCAGGGGGAGATCCTCAGTCCGGCGCTTCCGGGCATTGCGGACCGCCTGGCCGACGCGGCGCTGGAGTCGCCCGGTTCGGGCTTTCCGGCCCGGGCCCAGGGGATGCGCGGCGGGTTCCGCCTGGCCGGGGTGGCTGCCGACGGCGGTGCCGAAGGGCGGCAGGGCGCGCTGCTGCGGGTGCGCTCCAAGCTTCAGGCCAACCCGCAGGATGCCCCGAGCTGGGTGGATTACGGCAACCTGCTGTGGGGCGAAGGCAAACCCCTGCTGTCGCGGCTGGCCTATGACCGCGCCCTGGCTCTCGACCCCCGTCATGCCCCGGCGCTGAACAACCGGGGCGTGGTGATCGCGAGCGGGGTGGGTCAGGAAGACTGGTACCGGGTCAACGAAGGGTACTCGCTCTTCCGGCAGGCGCTGCTGAAGGACGAAAGCTTCCTGCCCGCCCGGATGAACCGGGCCCTGCTGCTGAACTATTACCGGCTGTTCCGGAGCGCCAAACCGCTCTGGGAAACGATCAGTGCCCGGACCCAGGCGCCGGAGGCCCGCGATGGTCTGGCCGTCGCCCTTCAGGGCCTGGGGCAGGGCGAGGTGGCGGACGGGGACTTCAAGCGGGCCACCGACCAGGGTCTGGCCCCCCGGAGGTTCACCCGGGTTTATCATTCGGCCGCGTTCGCTTTCACGTCGACCGCGGCGGGCTCGGGGCCGGCCAAGTGCTTGAGCCTTCTGGAAGAAATGGGAGATGCGTCGCTGGGTGGTTTCGAGCGAGAATCCTTTGAGACCTTGAAGAGGACCTGCAAAAAATGGAAGAGCGACTGATTCGATCCGATGTTTACCGCACCGCGATTTTTGTCCTGATCCTGTCGGCCATCAGTGGCCTGGCCTTTGCCCTGGGGTTTGCCTTTTCTGCGTCTAACGCCCAGGCCGCGGAGGAGGCCCCGGCCGCCCAAGGCCGGGTCGTTTACCCCAAGAAGACGGATCTGGACTTTGAGGGAACCGAGATCCAAGGTGAAGTGCGTGATCCCGGCGATTTTTACTTCCAGCGCAAGCCCGAGGAAAAGTTCGATTCGCTCGTCAAACGGCGCCCGAATTTCCATCGGGAGATGCTTCGCGACGTCGTTTTGGGTAAGTAAGTCCGCGAGGAAGTCCTAGATGCGCCCGACTCAGGAAGACCTGAAACAGACCGCTCTTTCCCAGGACGGGGGCTCCCCCCGCCATGTGGTGGTCTTC
>CANFHS010000214.1 GCA_947446835.1 Bacteriovoracaceae bacterium | reverse complement strand
CAGGGTTCGGTGGTCGAGCTGGTCAAGTTCGCCGGTGAGCCCCTTGAGGTGATGGTCAATGACAAGCTCATTGCCCGCGGCGAGGTGGTGGTGGTGAACGAGAAGTTCGGTATCCGCCTCACGGACATCATTTCCCCGATCGAACGCATTGAACAGCTGAAGTAAGGAACCCGGGCTGGACAAGAAGTCCGGCCCTGCAGAAAGACCAAGGCGAGAAGCATGAAGCTCCTACGTACCTTTTTCGGAACCCTGATCGTGTCGGCCCTGCTCGGGCCGGTCGTGTCGTCGTCGCAGGCCTGGGCCGTGACCGCGCTCAAGAAGGTCGCGGTCAGCGACGGCCAGCAGCTCGATCTGCTCTTTGACGGCAAGCTGGCCAAGAACCAGATCAAGACCGAGTTCTTCAATGACACCATCCAGATCAGCCTGAACGACGTGTCGGTTTATCCGGCCAAGATCTTCGCGGTGTCCGGGCCGGAGCTGACCAAGGTTTTTGCCTACCAGTACGCGCCCAAGCTGGTGCGTTGTCGCCTGACGGTCAAGGGCAAGGCCGAGAACTTCAAGGACCGCGTTGCTGTCGATATCGACGGCAAGATGGTCACGGTCCGCCTCGTTGCCACGAGCAATGACCGGGTCGCCCACAGTTCGGCCCAGGCCACGAGGCCTGCCGCCGAGGCCGAGGCACCGGCCCAGCGGGCCGCGCAGGAGAAGGTCGAGAAGCCCGCACCCGCGCCCGCCGAGGCCGAGGCCAAGCTCAGCGCGGACGAAAAGATCCTCCTCGAGAAGGTCCTCAAGTCGCCCGCCCCGGAGGGCGGCAAGGCTCGCGGCCTGCAGCTGACCTCCGCCAAGGCCGCCCCCAGCCTGTTCAAGGGCCTGGGCATGCTGATGGTGGTCCTGGCCGCTTTCGGCGCTTGCGCCCTGATGGCACGCAAGCTGAAGACCTCGCGACGGGACAGCTCGGGCGCCGGCAAGAAGCTCAATGGCATGCTGGGTCGTCTCGTCGGCAAGGGATTCGGCGGGCGCGACAAGGTCATCGACGTGGTGGCCACGCATCATCTGGGACCGAAGAAGAGCATCACCGTGGTGAAGATCTCGGGAAAGCTCCTGGTTCTCGGTGTTTCCGGTGAATCCATCAACCTGATCTCCCAGCTTCCCGACACCTCGGCGAGCGACGCCGAGCGGGCCATGAACCAGGAGCTGGAAGCCGAGAGCAGGAGCAGTGAGGGCCACATGGTGGACCCGCTCGACAGCCTGGGGCTCGAGGATTTCCTGAACGGAGGCTCTTCGCGCGCTCCACAGGGTCCCCAGCTTTCGACCACTGTCCAGTCCCAACCCCAGACCCAAAATCAGGCTCAACCCCAGGCGCAGGCGCCGCAGCGCCAGCTGGTGGTGCCGGGATACGGGGCTCCGGCCAATGCCCGCACGCAGCCGGCCTCCTTCACGGCGGCCCTCCAGGCGCAGGCCCCCCGTCCGGAAGCCCAGGGTCCCTCGGTCCGTGACCGCATCAAGAACCGCGTCCAGGGGATGAAGCAGCTGTGATCCGGTCCATCTTCCGGCAACGCCGCAGCAAGGTTCTCCGGTTGGCCGCCTGCGTTGGACTGGGCCTCGCGGCCTTGGCCCTGGGCGCCGCGCGCGCCCACGCGGAAGGCGCCGGGGGAGGCTCGTTCGTGCCGGGTACCTCGGGTCTGAGCCTGCCCAGCCTGAGCCTGTCGTTCGCCAATTCCCAGAAGCCCTCCGATCTGGTCGGCGTCCTGCGCATTGTCCTCATGATGACGGTGCTGAGCCTGGCTCCCGCCATCCTCATCATGATGACCTCGTTCACCCGCATCGTGGTCGTCCTGAGCTTCCTGCGCCAGGCGCTGGGCACCCAGCAGATGCCCCCGAACCAGCTCATCGTGGGTCTTTCCCTTTTCCTGTCCTTCTTCGTCATGGCTCCGACCTGGAAGAACATCTCCGCCAACGCCGTCGAACCCTATCTCGCGGAGAAGATCGACCAGAAGACCGCCTTTGAACGCGGTGAGGCGCCGCTTCGCGAATTCATGTTCAACCAGACCCGCGAAAAGGACCTGGAGCTCTTCCTGTCGCTCTCCAAGGAAGCCAAGCCCAAGAACCGGGCCGAGGTTCCGACCTACGTGCTGGTTCCTTCCTTCGTCATCTCGGAGCTCAAGACGGCGTTCCAGATCGGCTTCATGCTGTACCTGCCGTTCCTGGTGCTCGACATGGTCGTGGCCAGCGTCCTCATGGCGATGGGCATGATGATGCTTCCACCGGTGGTCATTTCCTTGCCCTTCAAGCTCCTCCTTTTTGTCCTGGTGGATGGCTGGGAGCTGGTGGTGGGGAGCCTGGTCAAGAGTTTCGGGTGAGAGCCGCAAAGGCAGGAAGGGGAACGGGGCAATGAACGAGGAAATGGCGATGAGTGTGGGATCGGAAGCCATCAAGACGACCATCATGCTCGCGGGCCCGATGCTGGCCGCTGCCCTGGTCATCGGTCTGGTGGTTTCCATCCTCCAGGCCATCACCCAGATCAACGAGTCCACCTTGACCTTCATTCCCAAGATGATCGCCGTCATCGTGGTGCTCATGGTGATGGGTCCCTGGATGGTCGAGGTGATGAGCCAGTACACCACCCAGGTGCTCGGTACGGCCGGGGAGCTGGTCAGGTAACCGATGCCGAACTTCGGATTCTCACCTGAAGAGCTGCTCGCCTTCTTTGCGGTGCTGGTCCGTTTCGGGACGCTATGCGCGGTGCTTCCCATCGTGGGGGACCGGATGGTGCCGGCCCCGGTCAAGGTCCTGTTCGCGCTGGGAGTGTCCATCGCGCTCTTTCCGGCGCTGGTGCACCGGGGGGATGTCCGGTTGGCGGACGCGTACCGCTGGGGTTCGACCTCGGGCGGGATTGTCGGGACCGTGTTCCTCGAGGCGGTCATCGGCCTGGTGCTGGGCTACACGTCGAAGCTCTGCTTCGAGGCCATCAGCATTGGCGCGAACCTGGCCGGCAACTTCATGGGCTTTGCCATGGCCACCCAGTTCGATCCGCACCAGGAGTCGCAGACCCAGGTCGTGGCCGAGATCCAGGTCATGATGGCCATGCTCCTGTTCCTGGCCCTGGACGGGCATCACCTCATGCTTCGCGCGGCCTTCGACAGCTACCACCTGGTGGGTCTGGGCAAGGCCGGCTTCACCGATCTTTTCGCACACAAGCTCATCGAGTTGACCGGCCAGGTGTTCACCTTCGGGATCCAGCTGGCCGCCCCGGTGGCGGTCTCCATCTTTGCCGTGAACGTCGGCTTCGGCGTGGCCGGCAAGGCGCTCCCGCAGCTCAATATCCTGGGCCTTTCGATGGGGGTCACGGCGCTGGTGGGACTCGGCGTCCTCTGGGTTTCCCTGCCCGAGTTTTCTTCCGGTGTTGTCAGCATCCTCGAACGGATGGGCGACTGGATGCGCATCATGATGGCGGCGATGGTGGGCAATGGCTGAGGGTCAAGAAGATCGCGACACAGAAGACCTGAGCGAAGAGGCCAGCCCGTTCCGGCTCGAGGAGTTCCGGGAACGGGGCCAGGTTTCCCAGTCGCGCGAGCTTTCGGGGCTGGCCGCCTTCCTTGCGGTTTCGGCCACCTGCTGGGCCGTTTCGCCCGGGGTCGGCACGTCGATGCTGGCGCTGATGCGCGAAGTGTTCAACGCCGACCTGATGACCCGGATGGATTTCCAGCAATCCGGTGCGGTTTCCGGAATCCTGTTCAAGTGCGTGAAGATCGCGGGCAAGGTGGTTCTCCCGGTGGCGCTGGCCGGTTTCGTGGTGGGTGCCCTGACCAGCTTCGCGCAGATCGGGGCGGTGCTTTCGTTCGATCCGCTCATGCCGGACTTCGGGAAGATCAATCCGCTCAGCGGACTGAAGCGGCTGTTTTCGCTCCGTCACCTGAT
>CANFHS010000213.1 GCA_947446835.1 Bacteriovoracaceae bacterium | reverse complement strand
GGGAGCCAGCAGCAGGCCAGTGCAGGCCAGCAGCGCCATGCCGGAACTCCGGGCCCAGCTCACGGCAGCTTCATCTCCCGGACCGTGGCGCGAAGGCCTTGCTTGTACCGGTGGACGCGGTCCAGAAGCTGGCTCGAATCAGCGCCACCCGCCGCGCCCAGGATCTGCGCCGCCAGGACGCCCGCGTTCCAGGCGCCGCCGATGGCCACCGTGGCCACGGGAACCCCTTTGGGCATCTGCACGATCGAAAGGAGCGCATCTTGTCCCTGCAGAGGGCCCACAGGCACCGGCACACCGATGACCGGAAGCTCGGTCACCGCGGCCAGCATCCCCGGCAGGTGTGCCGCGCCGCCCGCGCCCGCGATGATGACCCGGATGCCGCACCCCCGGGCTTCGCGCGCGAATTCGAACATTTCTTCCGGAGTCCGGTGCGCGGAAACCACGCTCATCTCGAACTCCACCCCGAATTCCTTCAGGGCCAAGCCCGCATCCTTCATCACGCCGTGATCGCTCTGGCTTCCCATCACCACCGCGACCCGGGGTACGCTTCTCTTCGTCTTCTTTTTCGTCATAGTCCTTCTCTCCAGCGCCGTTCAGAGTCCCGGGCGCGCAGCAAAGCCTCTTCAAGGCCGTTGGCCGAAGCGGCAGTCACATTCAGGTGCCCGATCTTGCGGCCCTTGCGGATCTCGCTCTTGCCGTACCAATGCAGGTGCGCGTCGCGCGGCACCTCCGGCAGCGGCACGCCTTCGGCAGGCAGGTCGCGGTCCCCGATCCAATTCAGCATCCCGAAAAACGGCGCCGTCGCCGAACAATCGCCCAGCGGCATTCCCAGCAGGGCGCGCCAGTGGTTCTCGAACTGGCTGGTGCGCGCCCCTTCCTGGGTCACATGCCCCGTGTTGTGGACACGCGGCGCCAGCTCGTTCACCCAAAGGGTGCCTTCCAGCGTTTCGAAGAGCTCCACGGCGAACACCCCGGTCAGGCCCAGTCGCCGCGCGATCCGCTCGGCATGGTTCCGGGCCTGCATCTCCAGCGCTTCGGGAGTGCCGAGGCCCACCGCCGGCCCGCGCACTTCGCGGCAGATGCCCTGCTCCTGCAGCGAATGCACCAGCGGCCACGCCGCGAATTCGCCGGTCGTGGACAGGCAGGCCACCTGCGAGACCTCGCGCCGGAAAGCCACCTTGCGTTCGGCAAACAGCGGGCGCCGCGACCGGACCGCTTCGCGGGCAAAGGCCAGCGCCGCGGAGCAGGCGTCCTTGTCCCAGTGACGGGGAGCGATCCAGGTGCCCTTGCCGTCGTAGCCCAGCTCGGCCCACTTCAGGACCAGCTCACCCGACCAGGCGCGCGCGCACTGCTCGACCCAAGCTTCCACTTCCGCCGGTTCCTCAAGCACCTGGAACGGCGCCGAGGGAATTCCCAGCTCCTGCAGCAGCTGCTTTTGCCGCAGCTTGTTCTGAAGCACTTCGATGGCCTGGAAATCAGGCCAGAACCGCGGGCGCCGATCTTCGGGGGTGAGCGCCCAGGCGGCTTCCAGGGCACTTCGAGGCACGAACTCGTTCTCGAACACCACGGCCTCGACCGACCCAAAAAACCGGGCCAGGGCCACCGGATCGTTCCAAGTGCCGAAAACTGGCGAAAGCACGAGCTGGGCCGCGGGGTCCGCGGGCGACGCGGCGAACGGCAGCGGGTCCAGGCCCAGCTTCAGCCCGGCTTCGATCAGCATGCGAGCCAGCTGACCTCCGCCCAAAATCCCGATCTTGACTCCCAGTCGCGCGCTTTCCATGCCGTGAGGCCCCATGGTAGCCTGTCCCCCATGAAAGCGGAATCGTCTTTCCCCCTCGAACTGCTTTGCACGGCTCTGGGCCTGGGCGCTCCCCAAGGGGCTCCGGGCTCCTTCCCGGCCATCACCACCGATTCCCGCAAGATCAGCCCGGGCTGCCTTTTTATCGCCATTCCCGGCGACAAATTCGACGGCCACAGCTTTCTGGGCGAAGCCCTTTCGAAGGGCGCCGGCGCCGTGCTTTGCCGCAAGGGCAGCCCCCTGCCTCCGCGGGCGGTGGCGTTCGAGGTCGAGGACACGGTGGAAGCCTACCGGCGCATCGGCGCGGCCTGGCGCCAGCGGTTCCAGGGCCCCGTATGCCTCGTGGCCGGCAGCGTGGGCAAGACTTCGACCAAGGAAATCCTCTCGGCCCTGCTGCGAGGCCGCTGGCCCGAGGTGCTTCGGACCAGCGGCAGCCAGAACGGCTTCGTGGGCATTCCCATGACCCTGCTCGAAATCGACCCCGCGCGCCACGGAGCCGCCGTGATCGAAGTCGGCATCGACGAGATCGGGGCCATGGCCCAGCACCTGCGCGTCGTTGCTGCCACGGCGGGCCTGCTGACGCCGATCGCGCCCGAGCATCTGGAAAAGCTCATCGACCTTCCCACGGTGGCCCGCGAGGAAGCGCTCGCGCTCCAGGAAATCGACGCGCGCCGCGGACTCACCGCCGTGAGCCTGGACGACCCATGGCTCAAGGAGCTGGTGGCCGAAACTCCCCAAGGCGAACGGTTCTACTTCTCGATGCGCGGAGCGAAGGCACCCCAGGGTCGCGAGGATCGCGTCCTGCGCGGCAACCTTGCGGAAACTGGCGCAACGCTCCAGCTCACCGGCGGCCCTCTGAAGGCGCCCCTGGTCCTGACCTTGCCCCTGCCAGGCGAGCACAACGCCCTGAACCTGCTGGCGGCCAGCACGCTGGCGCTGGGACTGGGACTGACGCCCGCGCAGCTGGAAGCGGGACTTCGCACGTTCACCGGTGCGGCCGGACGGAGCGAGCTGCGCCGGCTCCCGGCCGGGAACACGGTCATCTGCGACTATTACAATGCCAGCCCGGCCTCCGTGGACGCAGGCCTGGCGCTGCTGGAGCGCTCGGCACGGGGCGGCCGCCGCGTGGCCTGCCTGGGCGACATGCTCGAGCTCGGCACGGCCGAGCTGGACTACCACCGCGCCCTGGCCGAACCGCTCGGCGCGCGCTCGGTGGAACGCGTGTTCCTTTACGGGCCGCGGATGCGCGCGCTCCAGGCGGAGCTCGAGGCGCGCCAGAAGCAGGGGCGCTTCCACGGCACCTCGACCCATCATGATTCGCACGAAGACCTGGCCCGCCAGCTGGCCCAGGAGCTCCGCACGGGCGACACCCTCCTCATCAAGGGATCCCGCGGCATGCGGATGGAAGAAGTCTGGAAACGGATCGAGCACCATGACGGAACCGCGACGCGCTGAGGTCCTGCAACCGACTCCCGAAAACCTGGCCCGCGCGGCGGAACTGCTGCGTTCGGGCGGGCTCGTGGCCATGCCCACCGAGACCGTGTACGGCCTGGCGGGCGCGGCCAACCAGCCCGAAGCCCTGGCCGCCATCTTTGCCGCCAAGGAGCGGCCCACCTTCGATCCGCTCATCGTGCATGTGAGCTGGCCCATCGAAAAGGATGGAACCGACACCAGCCCGCTGGACCGCCTCGAAGCCATGGACCTGATCCGGGTCAGCCAGCTCCAGATCCAGGCCCGCGACATGGGCAACCGGCTGCTGCGCGCTTTCTGGCCCGGCCCGCTCACGCTGGTGCTGCCCAAGAGCCCCGATGTGCCCGACCTGGCCACCTCGGGCCTGGGCACCGTGGCCCTGCGCATGCCCCGCCACCCCGTGGCCCGCGCGCTCATCGAGGCCGCAGGGGTACCCCTGGCCGCGCCCAGCGCCAATCGCTTCGGCCGCATCAGCCCCACCCGCGCCGAACACGTGCTTTCGGAGCTGGGCGACCGCATCCCGCTGATCCTGGATGGCGGCCCCTGCGAGGTGGGCGTCGAAAGCACGGTGCTTCTGCTTCAGCCCGATGGCGTGGTTCGACTGCTGCGCCCGGGTGGGGCTCCAGCCGAAAAGATCGAGGCCGTTTTGGGCC
>CANFHS010000212.1 GCA_947446835.1 Bacteriovoracaceae bacterium | reverse complement strand
GACGAGCGCTCGCGCGACGAGCGTCCCATCCTGTACTTCTACAAGGGCGAGAAGAAACCCCGCATCCGCCTCGTGAACACGCTGGACCGTTTCGAGCTTCTGCTGTTCAACGCGGATTTCGTTTACCTGATCCAGGAGAACTACGGGCAGAAGTACCTGGCGAGGCTGGGTCGCGCCTGGGGTGACGAGGATCCTTCGCGCTGGCCCGCGGAGATCCGGAAAAAATATTCCCGGTTCATTGAAACCGGCGACGGCGACCGGCCCGAGACGCTCCGGCAGGCCTACGAGGCCATGAAGAAGGAGCTTTCCCGCTTCGCCTACCTGGCGGGCAGCCTGCCCATGCCCCATTGCCATCGCCCGGCAGATGCCCTGGACGACGGGATCCACCTTCCGCCCAAGGGGTTGCCCGTGGAAGGCAGGCTGCTGCCGCCGGGAATCTCGGATGCCCGCGCCCGGCTCTTCAACCTGAGCCAGGTGCTGGGCGTGGTCGAGGAGAACCTGCCCGACGCGCAGACTCCGCAACGGGGCGGCATGACCGTGCTGCGCGACCTGTTCTGGGAATTGCTGAGCTCCAGCCCCGAGGGTGCCCAGGGCTCCGCCGCGCGCATCGGCGACCGGAACAACCTGAGCGTGGTTTCACGCCTGGTGAAGTTCGGGTTGATGCGGCAGATCGGTCGGACGCTCCGGTCCACGCTTCCAGGCGAGGAGCGCGCGCGGTTCTTCCGGAATCTGGTGCTGGCGGGCACGCATCCACGCACTTCGGCGCTTCTGGAGACGGTGTTCCGGCAGGAGTCCGAAGCCAGGCTGGCGCGTCAGCTGCTGGCCCGCGTCCGGGATTCCGTGGAGAAGGGCGACGAAGTCCGGGCACGGGCCGCCGACACGGCTTTCCACCTGGTGAACTTCCTGGATCAGCCGGGGGTTTCGCTGCTGGACCCGGTGCTGGAGACGCTGCAGGGCCTGGTCCACGACCATGCGGCCGTGCTGGCGCGCCATCTGGGTTTCGTGGAGACGGTCCTGTCGTCGCGTGACCTGGGCAATTTCGTGGTGGCCCTGGATCGCGAGGAGCTGGGCGACGGCAAGAAGGCCCTGGTCGACCTTCTGAAACAGCAGGTGCTGCGTGCGGATCGCGCGGACGACCTGGCCAAGGTCCTCGAGGCCATCGATTCGGAGCCGGTTTCGGTGCGTGCCTGGAACGAGGTGGATTCGCGCTGGAAAGCCCTCAAGGCCTCGGGGGACTGGGAAGCCCAGGACATGCCCGGCTTGCTGGCCGAACTTTTTGACTTCCTCCGGCAGGATCGCCCCGGGGATGTGGCGCATCCTTGGCCTGCGCGTCGGGTGCGGATGTACCTCGCCGAACGTCTCCGGAGCCGAGGGGGGCGCACCAGCGATATCGAGCTGCTTTTGGGTGCCATCGCGCGGGATCCCGAGCGCTTTTATCCGGCACTCAGGAGCCTGGGGATCGCCGGAAGCAACGGCGATCTGCGGGAGCTGATCGAGCTGGCGCGTCGCAGTATCAGACCCGCTTCTTCTTGAGGAAAGACCCGCACTTAGGTTGCGGTTCGGGAGGAGGAAGCGCAAAATGGGGGGCATGGCCAACCTGGATGTGCAATCCCTCACCGAAGAGATCAAAACCCGCTCCCGCTTCATCGACGATATTCTCGGAGAAGCCTCCAAGGTGGTGGTGGGGCAGCGGACGCTGCTGGAGCGTCTGCTCATTGCCATGCTTTGCGATGGCCACGTGCTGCTGGAAGGCCTTCCTGGCCTGGCCAAGACCCTGACCATCAAGACGCTGGCGGACATCATCCATGCGGATTTCCAGCGCGTGCAGTTCACGCCGGACCTGCTCCCGGCGGACCTCGTGGGGACGATGATCTTCAACCAGAAGACCGGGGATTTCACTCCCAAGAAGGGCCCGATCTTCACGAACCTGGTCCTGGCCGACGAGATCAACCGCGCTCCGGCCAAGGTGCAGAGCGCCTTGCTGGAAGCGATGGGCGAGCACCAGGTCACCATCGGCGAGACCACCTACGGGATGCAGGAGCTCTTCGTGGTGCTGGCCACCCAGAACCCCATCGAGCAGGAAGGCACTTACCCGCTGCCCGAGGCCCAGCTCGACCGCTTCCTGTTCAAGATCAAGATGACTTACCCCACGATCCAGGAGGAGAAGGCCATCCTGAACCGGATGTCGGGGGTACAGGCGCCCAAGGCCCAGAAGGTCTGCCACCCGGATGCGATTCTCGAGGCCCGCAAGATCGCCTCGCGCATCTACATGGACGAGAAGCTCAAGGACTACATCCTGGCCATCATCTTCGCGACCCGCTACCCCGAGAAGGTGGGACTGGCCAAGCTCAAGCCCATGATCCAGGTGGGAGCCAGTCCGCGCGCCACGCTGGCGTTGGCCAAGGCGTCGCGCGCCAACGCGTTCATCCAGCATCGCGGGTTCGTGACCCCCGAGGACGTCAAGTCCATCGCCTACGACGTGCTCCGGCACCGGGTGCTGGTGTCGTTCGAGGCCGAAGCCGAGGGAATGGACAGCGAGCAGATCATCCGCAAGATCCTCGAGCAGGTCGAGGTGCCCTGAGGGGCCCGGGAATGATCGGCGAAGAGCTGCTCCGGAAGGTCCGCCTGATCGAGATCGGAACGAGGCGCAAGGTCGATGACCTGATGGGCGGCTCGTTCCGCAGCTCATTCAAGGGTTCGGGCGTGCAGTTTTCCGAGCACCGGCTCTATGTGCCGGGCGACGACGTCCGGCACATCGATTGGAAGATCAGTGCCCGCACGCGCGATCCGCTGGTCAAGAAGTTCGAGGAGGAGCGCGAGCTGACCGTCCTGCTCCTGGTCGACATCTCGGGATCCCAGCGTTTCGGCAGCCTCCAGAAGCTCAAGAGCGAGGTGGCCGCCGAAGTGGCGGCCCTCATCACCCATGCCGCCGTCCGCGCGGGCGACAAGGTGGGCGTGATCCTTTTTTCGGGAAAGGTCGAGAAGATCATTCCGCCCCGCAAGGGCCGGAGCCAGGTGCTTCGCATCATCCGCGAGATCCTGCTGGATCGCGCGCCCGCGCCAGGAACCGCCCTGGGCGAGGCGCTGGACAGCGCGGCCCGCGTGCTCAAGCACAGCGGGGTGGTCTTCGTGCTGAGCGACTTCCTGGCCCAGGGCTACGAGCTTCCGCTGCGCAGGCTGTCGCGGCGCCACGACGTGGTGGCCCTGAATGTGCGCGACCTGCGCGAGGACCAGGTGCCCGAGGTGGGTCAGCTCCTGGTGCAGGATCCCGAGAGCGGGCAGGACCGCTGGATCGATACGGCCTCGTATGGTTTCCGGAAGTGGCTGGAAGGATTCCGCAAGGAAGACCAGCGCGTGCGGCGCGAGTCGCTCCGGGGCGGCAAGGTCGAGGAGCTGGTGCTCCAGACTCGTGAAGATTACGGCGACGTGCTGGTGCGGTTTTTCAGGGCGCGCGCCCAGAAGAAGGGGAAATGACCGATGCGGGCGCGTGGCTGGAGAATGCTGGGAACGCTCTGGCTTCTGGCGCTGACCGCGGCAGGTCCCTCCTCGGATCTGACGCCGCTGGAAGGGAAGCTGCCGGCGCGGATCCAGGTCGGTGACAGCCTGGCCGTCCGGGTCCAGGGACTTCCCGTGGGTCGGGGGCCCTACCGCCTGGAGCCTGCGGACGGCCCCGAGGCGCTGGTGACCCAGGGCTGGCAGGTGCTGAACGTCGAGGTCGACGCCGCTCCCGGCGAGCTGCGCGCGGCCGTGATTCCCCTGAAGTCGGGACGGATCACGTTGCCCAGCCTGGTCATCCGGAGCGGGCAGGAGCAGGTCGGGCAGACCAACCCCTTCAGCCTCGAGGTGGCGAGCGAGCTGGATCCCGCCAACCCGGAGGCCCACAAGCCCGTGGAGCCCCGGCCTCCCGTGGGCTTCGGTCCGCCGCTCTGGCTG
>CANFHS010000211.1 GCA_947446835.1 Bacteriovoracaceae bacterium | reverse complement strand
GGCCCTGAACGCCCAGAAAGCCGCGCTGGTCTGGGAAGGCGAGCCCGGTGAAACCACGACCTGGACCTACGCCGAGCTGCACCACCAGGTGGAGCGCCTGACGGCCGGCCTTCGCAAGGTCGGGCTCAAGGCGGGCGACACGGTGGCCATCTACATGCCGCTCATCCCCGAGGCCGTGGCCGCGATGCTGGCCTGCGCGCGGGCTGGGCTGACGCACACCGTGGTGTTCGGGGGCTTTTCGGCCTCCGCGCTTTCGGACCGCATGATCGACTGTGACGCCAAGGCGGTCATCACCGCCGACTTCGGGTACCGCAAGGGCGCGCCGTTCGGGCTGCGCGAGCAGGTCATCGAGGCCTTGAAAAGCTGCCCCACCGTGCAGACCCTGGTCACCGTTCAGCGCGCCCACGCCGGGCACGCGGCTCCCGAAGGCGTGCGCTCGTTCCACGCTGCCCGGTCCGGCCTCCAGGGCAAGAAGACCGGCTCGGTCACCGAGTACGACTTCCTGGAGCTGATGGGCTCGGTTTCGCCCCAGGAGCGCCGCAGCCTGGGCAAGCCCGAGGAAGTGGACAGCGAGCACCCGCTGTTCATTCTTTACACCTCAGGTACGACGGGAAAACCCAAAGGCATCGTGCATTCGACGGGCGGCTATCTGACGGGCGCGCTTCGCACGTTCAAGCAGGTGTTCGACATCAAGCCGCAGGACCTTTACTGGTGCACGGCCGACATCGGCTGGATCACGGGCCACAGCTACGTGGTGTATGGGCCCCTGGCCGCAGGCGCCTCGGTATTCCTGTATGAAGGGGCGCCGACCTGGCCCGCGGGCGACCGCTTCTGGGCCATGATCGAGCGCCACCGCGTGAGTATCCTGTACACGGCACCCACCGCCATCCGCGCGTTCATGCGCCTGGGTGACGACCTGCCCGGCAAGCGCGACCTGAGCTCGCTCAGGCTTCTGGGCACCGTGGGTGAGCCCATCAATCCGGAAGCCTGGATGTGGTACCGCGAAAAGATCGGCGGCAACCGCTGCCCCATCGTCGACACCTACTGGCAGACCGAGACCGGCGCCATTGTCATCTCGCCGCTTCCGGGCGTGGTGGCCACGAAGCCCGGCTCCGCTACCTTGGCGCTTCCCGGTTACGATGTGGCGGTGGTGGACAAACAGGGCCAGCCCGTGGCCCCGGGGTCAGGCGGGTACCTGGTGATCCGCAAGCCCTGGCCGTCGATGGCGCGCACCATCCACAAGGACCCCGAACGTTTCAAGAAGCAGTACTTCTCGGAATTCCCGGGCGGCATCTACTTCACGGGCGACGGAGCCCGCAAGGACGAGGACGGTTATCTGTGGTGCCTGGGCCGCGTGGACGACGTGCTGAACGTGTCGGGGCACCGCCTGGGCACGATGGAAATCGAAAGCGCGCTCGTGGCGCACGCCAAGGTGGCCGAAGCCGCCGTGGTGGGCCGGCCGGACGACCTGAAGGGCCAGGCCGTGGTGGCCTTCGTGACGCTGAAGGCGGACGTGGCCAAAGCGGCGGCTGGAAACGCGGGCGTGATGAGCCAGCTGAAGGACGAACTCAAGGCCCATGTGGCCAAGGAGATCGGCGCCATCGCCCGGCCGGACGAGATCCGGTTTTCCGATGGCTTGCCCAAGACCCGCTCGGGCAAGATCATGCGGCGACTGCTGCGCGAACTGGCCACCGGAGGTCAGGTGAAGGGCGACACGACGACGCTCGAAGATCTGAACGTCCTGGCCGCCCTGCAGAAGGACGAGGAGTGAGCGGCTTCAGCGTTTTCCCTCGATGACCCTGCAGGCACGGATCAGGTCAAAGATGATTCCGTTCAGCTTGGCGGCATCGCGGGTCGCGTCCTCGGCCTTTGTGATCTTCAAAATCAAAGGATCGCTCTTAGAAAGAGCAAGGTGACTGTAGATGTCTCGCTTCACATCTTTGTTTCCAGCCTGACTGTTAGGTTGGTAGTAATAGTTATCTGTTATCTGTGTGTCCTCATCTCTTGTGCTTTTGCTTTGGATTCCAGCTGCCTCGATTCGGAGAATTTTCAGGGAATCTTGATCGATGCCGTCCGGCAGCTTGATACCTACGGCCGCTCCCTCGGAAGTGACGAGGTTTGATTTTTTCAGCGTTTGGATCGGAGTTCCTGCTTTTACCTCCGCCCAGTTGAAATGGTACTGGCGCGATTCAAACGTATCGGAATATTTGATCGGAGATCCATTCCGGACAGGCTTTAAAACAGTCGTCCACCTCAAAATACCCAGTGTCGTGTTTAGGCATGGAGGTCCGTCGTAATCGATGGTGTTTTTATACGTGAATCTCAGCGGGTTGGAAGATCGTGAGCCTTTGTTGGGTTTCTTTTCCGGCTCGTTCTTTTGGTTCTCTATCTCCTCTTGTTCTAGGTCTTGCTTGCTCTGTTTGATGTAAGTGTAGAAGTCACTGTAGTGTTTGTTAAACTCGGATCGGGCGTACCTCGCGAGCGCTTCGGCTTGGTCAAGGGTAAGCTCATCCTCGGTTTGCCCCAGGTTTGGATCACCTTGCCCCGATCCCCGTCCGGTGGGGCTTGGAGGAGTTGGTTTGTCTGCCGATGATTCCTTGATGGCGGACGAAACAGGAACCGGCTGTCCGAGTCCGAGTTCGGCGACGAGCGTCTGGAACGTGTCAATGAATCCTTCGCGGGTAATGCCCCCGGTGAGCAACGCACTGTGCAGGTCCTTGAGCTTGGGACGGAGATCGAAGGCCTGCTCCAATTGAGCTTCGCTCAATCCCAGGTCGGCCGCCGCTTTCCTCAGGTTCAGAGGCTCGGCAAAGCGGTCTGAAACCAGGGTCACGGGCTCGAGCTTCCGGGTATCGGCGGCCTGAGCCTGAGCCACGGCATCGAGGAACCTCTGGGTGTCCTCTCGGAACAAGGCGTCCATCTCCTCGTCCGTCTTGTAAAGACGGTCAATATACACTTGGTCCCCCTTGAATTTTGCTGAATTGACCCGGGTGTACTTTCCGACCTGGTCGAATTTCCGGTTCATGCCCTGCGAGTGGCAGCTAATGCAGGAAATCCCGTTGATGACGGGTCGGCCACCGTGGGTGCTGTCGCGGACGATTTCGATTGGGCCTTCGTTGATCCGCTTTCCGCTCGACGTGGTCAGCAGGTATCCTTGGAGGCCGTTAGGCAGGTTGAAGATGATTTCGCCTCCACCATGTTCGAATCCCAAAGGCGAGTGCGTGATGGACTGGGGGCCGAGCGGCAGGTTGAGCAGGTCCTGTTTTCCCTCGCTCGAACTGAAGTCGTAGCTTTTCCAGTAAGCGCCGTATTTTGTTTCGTGGCGTTCGATCAGACGGTTGTGGTCGGACACGCCCGATCCCACGTCGCTGCCGAACTTTCCGCCCCTGAAACCCGCACGAGCCACGCTGCCATTCTTGATGTTGGCGGCCACATCGATTTCGAGAATTTTTTCGAGGTCCGAATCGGCTGAATATCCATCTGGCAGCTGGAGCAGCTCGTGGTAGAGCGGCGGGCGCGACGCTTTGAACACGAGCCAGTCGGCCCGCACCCAAGGCAGGGTGGTGCCGCAGAGCTGGGCGATTCGGTCCATCTCAGGAGTCTGATATTTGATCCCGTAAGGATAGAAGGACATCAAACGCTCCCAGTTTTCGGGTTTCCAGCCCAGCTGGGTGATGTCGATTTCGTAGAGCGCCTTGTTGGCATCCAGGGCGCGCGGCAGGATCATGTTGGAATTCCAGCTCAGGCTGTTCAGGAGCTTGAAAAGCCCTTTACGGGTCAGCTCCAGGTCCTCGCTGGTGATGCTCTTGTCATTGTTCAGGTTGTGAAGCGTGATGAAGCGGACGTTCTTCACGCCCAACGGTCCAAGCCGCTCCAACCGCGTGCTGAGGAGCTTCATGATCTGCTCATCGGTGATGAGCGGTCTTGCAGCCACG
>CANFHS010000210.1 GCA_947446835.1 Bacteriovoracaceae bacterium | reverse complement strand
GTCGCCTGGAGGGGACGGTCCACCGCGATCGTCAAAGGCGACTCCCGCAGCCTGTCCATTGCCTGCGCCTCCATCCTGGCCAAGGTCCATCGCGACGACGGCATGGTCGCCCTGGAAAGCGAGCTTCCGGGCTACGGCTTTGCGACGCACAAGGGTTACGGCACGCCGACCCACCTGGCGGCGCTCAGGTCGCTCGGGCCCTGCGTCCTGCACCGGCGCTCGTTCGGGCCGGTTGCCGCGCTTCTGCCCGGGGCCACCTGAGCGCCCGCCGTTCAGGCGGCCTTGCGGGTCGAGACGGCTTCGTGCTCCTCGTGCTCCAGCTCCTGGAGCTTGTTGTAGATCCCGAAGAGCATGAAGGTCGGCGCCCAGAGGCCCACGAAGTTGGCGAACTGGCGGCGGTTGGCGAACATCGCCAGGCTGGCCGAGACGGCAATGCTTCCCAGCGCGAGGCCCAGGAAGCTGGTCGGGCGCACCCGGCTGGTGGTTTCATCGATGAATTCGCTGACGCGGGTTTCCTCGGGCAGATGACGATTTCTGACGGACATCTTGATGGGCATGGCAGTTCTCCTTCGTGCAGGACACTCGCAAAGGGCATGCCCTTTGCGATCAGCCGCCCGCATGGGCAATTCCGGACACGAAAAGCTGGTCCCTTCACGAAAGTTCCATTTCGGGCTCGAGCACGAGGAGCGGGCCGTCCGCCTGCTCCAGGACCAGGACGCCGTGGTCATTGCCCGCAACTTCCGAGCCCGCGGAGGCGAGCTCGACATCGTGATCGAGGAATCCCGGGGCGACGGCCCGCCCGAGCTGGTTTTCGTGGAGGTCCGGGTCCGCCGGAAAGGCTCCTGGATGGGACAGCTCGAGGCCATCGACCCGTTCAAGCTGGAGTGCCTGAGGCGCGCCTGTGGGGCGTTCCTGGCCCGTTATCGGGGCAAGGCCCGGACGGCGCGACTCGACCTGATGGTCTGGGACGGCGACGCCTGGTCCCGGTTCCGGAACCTGGATCCCGGGTTTTGAGCGCGATCAGGCGAGGGCGCGGGCTTATTGCTCGAAGCTGCTCCGGGCGCGGTCCTCGTTCTCGTGGAACTCGAAGATGGCCGACTCGTCCAGCGCCTGCATGATGCGCTTGAACTCGCTCTTCACGTTGCAGTAGCGGGGCTTCAGGGGCGCTGCCGCATTGAAGTCCTTGAGCGTCTGCACGAAGCTCGAAATGCCGCTCGAACCCACGAACTCGAGATTCTCGAAGTTCATGATGATCTTCTTGGGGGCGGTGTCGGTCTTGGACTGGTCCAGGATGCGGTTCAGGTTCTCGCGCAGCGGCTCCTGGATCTCGAAATCCAGGTTCCCGTCCATCGAAACCACCACCGTATCGCCGATCTGTTTCACCAGGGTCTTCATGCTCATGGGGAATGGTCCTCCTCGCTCCCAGCTGGTAGTATCCAGGCAACGATGGCTCGCATGAAGAGGCAAGATTTGCAGGGTCAGGAACTGCCCACCGGCCAGGCTGGCGGAGGGCTTCTTTCGGTCGTGGCGACCCCGATCGGCAACCTGGGTGACCTGAGCACCCGCGCCCGCGAGGCGCTGCAGTCCGCCGGAGTCATCTACTGCGAGGACACCCGGCGCACCCGCAATCTGCTGGTCGCGCTCGGTATCGCCGGACCCAGGCTGGAGAGGCTCGATGCGCACGCGTCCCCGGCGGCGATCGAACGGGCCGCCCAGGACGTGGCCCAAGGGCTGCGAGCCGCGCTCGTGACCGATGCAGGGACTCCGGGGGTGAGCGATCCCGCGGCGGCCCTGGTGGCGCGCCTGCGCGAGCTGGACGTGCCGGTCACGCCCATTCCTGGCGCGTCTGCGGTGGTGGCCCTCCTGTCGGTCAGCGGATTCGCGGAAACCTCCTTCGCGTTCCGCGGGTTTTTTCCGCGCTCCAGCGGGGATCGGCGGCGCGAGGTCGAGACCTGCGCCCGCCTCGGGGACGTTCGTGTCGTGTCCTGGTTCGAGAGTCCGGAGCGCGTGGTGTCGGCGCTCGAGTCGCTGGCCGGATTTTCGCCCCCAGGCACCTGCTGCGTGGCGGGCAAGGAGCTGACCAAGCTCCACGAGAAGTTCTTCTCGGGCGAAGTCGCGGAAGTCCTCGCGCAGGTCCGGCGCGAGATCGAGGTCGAGGGCGCGCGCGGAGAGTGGTGCTTCGTGGCGCACTTTCCCGCGGCCCAGCAGCAGGGCTCCGCAGACGAAGGCGAAAGTGCCAACTGGGACAAGGCCTTGCGGCTCCTGCTGGAGGCGGGAGTCGCGGTTTCCGAGGCGTCACGCAGGATCAGTCAAAGCTTTGCCGTCCCGAAAAAACGCGTCTACGAAGCGGCTCTTCAGCAATCAGATAAAAAATCTGGTGAGGGGGGTTGACCCCTTCAGTAACCTCCGTAGACTCATGAATGTGGTTGTGGATTGAATCCATGGAAGGATTCAAGGGAGACAAGTTAGCTCTCGTGGGCCTCGGTGGGGTCAGGAAGACCTTTCACTGAGGCATTTTTTTCGAAGGGCGCGGAAACGCGTTTCCGAAAAACCGGGATGGCAGGAAGCTGTCCCAACCCAAGAGGCAGGATGCCCCGGATGCCCACGCCAAGACGCCTGAAACGGGATGGGGGAGCAGCCCCCGCGCGCCTGGTGCCGGGCCACAAGACCGCTCCGGGAGCCGCCGAGAAGCAGGCACGGCTCCGTGAGCTGGTGGCGCAGGTTCGCGAGCTCGAGCAGGAGCTGGCCGAACGACTCCGCATCACCGACGAGAAGGTGCATCAGCTCGAGGAGCTGATGCTGCTGTCCAGTCTTCTCAACTCTTCCCTGGATCCGGCGTTCGTGCACGAGAAGGCCCTGGAGGCCACCTGTCGCCTGGTCCGGTGCGAGACCGCCTCGCTCCTGCTGGTCGATTCGGCCACAGGCGAGCTGTATTGGGACTCCGCACTCGGAGCCGGCGGCAAGGAACTGCAACGGACCCTGCGCCTTCCCATCAATGACCGGTCCATCGCCGGCTGGGTCGCCATGACCGGCGAAGGCGTCCTGTCCAACGACGTGGCCTCCGACCAGCGTCATTTCAAGAAGGCCCCGCAATCCTCGTTCGGCTTCAAGACCCGCAACATGATCTGCATTCCCCTCAAGGCCCGGGACCGGGTCGTCGGGGTGCTCGAGGCCATCAACAAGGATCCCGAATTCCGGGGCGAGGATCGCCAGCTCCTGGAGGCCCTGGGGCATCAGGTGGCCGTCGCCCTCGAGAACTCCAGCCTCTACCAGAACCTGAAGGGAAGCTTTTACGACACCGTCGAGGCCCTGGCCGAATCCATCGAGAAGAAGGATTCCTATACCGGTGGCCATACCAAGCGGGTGGTCCATTACTCGATGTGCATTGCCAAGTACCTGCAGCTGGCCCCCGAGCAGCTGGAACGGATCCGTCTGGGCGCCTTGCTTCACGACGTGGGCAAGATCGGGATCGAGGACAAGATCCTGCGCAAAGCCGCCCCCCTGGACCCCGCGGAATGGAAGGAGATGCAGCAGCATCCTTCCCTGGGCTTCGACATCATGAGCCGGGTCCGCGGCCTCCGCGACGTCACCGGGGGCATGCGCTACCATCACGAGCGCTGGGACGGAAAAGGCTACCCCTTGGGCCTCAAGGGCGAAGAAATCCCCCTGATGGCCCGGATCATCGCGGTCGCGGACACCTACGATGCCATGGTCAGTACCCGTCCCTACCGGAAGGGGCTGGAGCCGCGGATCGCCTACGAGGAAATCGTCCGGAACAGCGGGACCCAGTTCGACCCCCGGGTGGTGGCGGCCTTTCAGGAGGCCTATTCCAAGGAAAAAATGGGGCCGGGCTCGGGCGGTTCCCGGTACGCAGCCGGCGATTGATCTCCCCCCGATCCCCTGCTAGGGTCGACTCACTCCCTATGGCGTGGTTCGACGATCTCAAGACTCCC
>CANFHS010000209.1 GCA_947446835.1 Bacteriovoracaceae bacterium | reverse complement strand
GTTGATGCCGCCGTACACTTCACTCGAGGGGAATACGAAGCCCCGCCGCTTGCACAGCGATACGAGGTCGGCCATGTCCTTCAGGTCTTGGGCGGGTCCGGCGGGCTTTTCGACAACAGTTTCGGTCTGGGGCTCGGTCATAAATTGACCTCACAGGTAGCAGAGCCCCCGGTCGACCGCAATCAACCCGAGCCGAAAAACTGGAGGCAAAGCGTGATGACCGTCGCGTTGACGAAGTCCACGAAGCAGGCTCCGACCAGCGGCACCACCAGGAACGCGCGGGGGGCGGCCCCGAAGCGGCGCGTGATGGCTTCCATGTTGGCCATGGCATTGGCCGTCGTGCCCAGCATGAAGCCCACGAAGCCCCCGCCCATGACGGCGGCGTCGTAGTCCTTGCCCGTGAGGCGGAAGATGAAGCCCGAAGCCACCACCCAGACCACCAGTGCCTGGACTGCCAGGATCACCACCAGGGTGCCGGCCAGGTTGGCCAGCTGGCCCAGCTTGAGGGTCAGGGTGGCCGAGACCAGGAAGTAGGACAGGGCGGCCGAGCCCAGCTCCTCGATCCAGGCGTCCTGCAGCTTGACGCGCTTTTCGTCCTGGCCCGGGCGGTCGTGCCAGTTGCGGATCACGGCGGCCACGATCATGGCACCGATGTAGATGGGAAGCGTGACGCCCCGGTTCTGGATCCATTTGCCCAGCAGGGCCCCCGCGGCCATGACGATGAGGAAGAACTTGAGGTGCTTCATCAGGTCGGCCGAATCCAGGGGGTTGGAGGCTTCCTGGGTGGGAATTCCGGAGGGCGTTCCGCCAGTGGCCTGGGCCGAAGGCTGAAGCTTGTGGCGCGAAATGAGACGGGCCGAGAGCGGAGAACCCAGCAGGCCCCCCATCACGATGCCCAGGAGCGCGCAGGCGGTGCCGATGGGGCCCGCGCCCACCACGCCCGCCTTTTCGAAGGCGGGTGCAAAGGCCAGGGCCGTGCCCGGGCCGCCGGTCAACGACACCGAACCGGCCAGGACGCCCAGGAGCGGGTTTTGTCCCAGTCCGTACGCCAGGCCCATGCCCACGGCGTTCTGGACCAGCAGGATGATCGAGCAGAGCAGCAGGAACTTGATGACCTCGGGGCCACCGGCCTTGAGGTGGCGCCAGGAGGCCATCCAGCCGATGGAAAGGAAGAAGGCGATCATGAGCGGGGTCTGCAGGCTCAGGTCGAACTGGAAGGTCTGGCCGGTGGCCGCCTCCAGGAGGGCAAAGCCCAGGCAAAGCAGGAGGCCGCCCAGCACCGGCTCGGGCAGGCAAAGCTTGACCAGGGCCGGGAACAGCCGCATCAGGCCTTTGCCCAGCAGGAGTCCCAGGGCTGCCAGGGCCAGGGTTTCGATCAGTGAGAACGTCATGACTGCTCCGCTCCCCGGTGAAACCGGGCATATTCGCCTTCGCGCGCCAGGAGGTCCTCATGGCGGCCATCTTCGACGATCCGCCCATCGCGCATGACCAGGATCCGGTCGGCGTTCCGGATGGTCGAGAGGCGGTGGGCGATGATCAGGGTCGTGCGATCCTTCATCAGCTCGTCGAGCGCCTCCTGTACCGCGCGCTCGGACCGCGTGTCCAGCGCGGAGGTGGCCTCGTCGAGCACGAGGATGGGGGCCTGGCGGAGGAACGCCCGGGCAATCGAAAGGCGCTGTTTTTCGCCCCCCGAGAGCTTCTGGCCCCGGTCGCCGACCACGGCATTGAAGCCTTCCGGCAGCCTTTCGATGAAATCCAGCGCGTGGGCGCGGCGGGCCGCCTCGTGGATTTCGGCCTCCGAGGCCGAGAGCCTGCCGCAGCGGATGTTCTCGTGGACCGTGTCGTTGAACAGGAACAGGTCCTGGCTGACCACGGCGATCAGGCCGCGCAGGTCGTCCAGCCGGAGCTGGCGGATGTCGTGGCCGTCGATGCGGATGGACCCCGAGGTGACGTCAAAGACCCGGGGCAGGAGGCTCACGAGCGAGCTCTTGCCCGCGCCTGAAGCTCCGACCAGGGCCACGACCTGGCCCCGGGTGATGTCGAAGCTGATGCCCTTGAGGACTTCGCGTTCGGGGGCATCGGGGTAGGCGAAGCGCACGTCCTTGAGCTGGATCGAGGCCCGGAAGCCCTGGATGGGCTCGGGCGCGGCGGGCTCGTGCAGGTGGGTTTTCCAGTCAAAGACCTGGAAAATACGGTCGCAAGCGGCCGACGCGGTGGTGAGCCTGAGGTTCACCTCGTTCATCATCCGGATCGGGTTCATCATGAGCCCGAAGGACAGGAAGAACGCGAACAGCTCGCCCGAGGTCATCTTGCCGGCCAGGACCTGGCTGCCGCCGTAGTAGATGACCGCCGCCACCGCGAGCGCGGTGATGAGCTCCACCATGGGGTGGGCGGCCTCCTCGAGGGCCGAGGTCTTGAGCAGCAGCCGGGTGAAGGCCTCGGCCTGGCCGCTGAAGCGCTTCTGGACGTACCTTTCCAGCCGGAAGGACTGGATGATGCGGACGCCGGTGAAGCTTTCCTGGAGCGTCGAAAAGATGCGCGCGTTTTCTTCGGTGATCTTGGCCACGTAGCGCTTGAGGTTCCGGCCCGAGGCCGCGAACACCCAGGCCAGGGGCGGAAAAATGAGGAAAGTGACCAGGGTGAGGCGCCAGTTCAGGTGAAGCGCGTAGCCGAAAAGGAAGAGGAAGGTGATGGGTTCGCGGATGAGCACGTTCAGGGAGGCCAGGCCCCCGTCCACGTGCTGGGTGTCCATGCCCACGCGCGAGATGAGCGTGCCCGTGCTCTGGGCCGTGAAGTAGTCGGCCGAAAGGCCCATCAGGTGCTGGAAGAGGTCGTTCTTGAGCTTCTGGTTGATCCGGACCACCACCACCCGCAGCAGGTAGTAGTGGAAGAAGCGCACCCCGAAGTTGACCACGTACAGGCCGATGAAGATTCCGGCGAAGCGGAGCAGGGCCGCGCTGTCGTTGCCGGCCTTGAGACCGTCGACCAGCCGCTGCACCATGGCGGCAGGAGCCGCGCGGATGGCGGAGAGCGGGACGGCCAGCAGCAGGCTCACCAGGATGAGGCCGAGATGCGGCTTCAGATAAGGCTTGAGACGGAGCAGGGACTTCATGGGAAGAGGCGCCATCCTATGCTAAAGGTCGGGTCATGGCGAGTTTTCTGGAGGCCCCCAGGCGGGCCGTATTCCTGGATCGGGACGGGACGTTGAATATCGACCCGGGCTACCTGAATTCTCCCGACGACCTCCGGCTTTTTCCGGGCGTTCCTGAAGGCCTGAAGAAGCTGCGCGAGGCGGGCTTCCTGCTCGTGGTGGTGTCGAACCAGTCCGGCGTGGGCCGGGGACTCATCGATCCCGCGAACCTGCCCCGCATCCACGATCGCATGGACCAGATCCTGAGACCTCAGGGGGCCTGGATCGACCATTTCGAGCTCTGCATCCATCACCCGGAGGACGGCTGCGAGTGCCGGAAGCCCAAGGGCAAGCTCCTGACCGATGCGGCCAGACTTCTGGGCATCGATCTCAAGCAGTCCTTCATGGTGGGCGACAAACCCGTGGACCAGGGAGCCGCCGCCGCCGCCGGGGTCCGGGGCTTTGTGCTGGTGCGGACGGGCGAAGGCGCCAAGGCCGAGGCGGAGCTTCGGCGCAGCGGCCAGCACCCCGATTTTGTTGCCGATGGGCTGTCCCAGGCGGCCGACTGGATTCTTGCGGCACCCTCTTCCTTGGGTTAAGCCTCCCGGCATGAAACGGGTGTGGGCAGTCGGGGTGGTTGCGTGGTTTCTGGTGGGCGTTCCTGGCTGGGCCATGGGAAGAGGCCCGATCCGGGGCCAGTTCACCGTGACGCCGCCAGCTGAGGACGTCCTGGTCGAAGACGCTCATGGCATGCGCTACGCCATTCCCAGCGGTCCAAAGGAGCTTCGCCTTTCGGTCCACCGGGCCAACATGACGATCCGGCAGCC
>CANFHS010000208.1 GCA_947446835.1 Bacteriovoracaceae bacterium | reverse complement strand
TCCGCGGCGCTGCTCGGACCTGTGCTCCTTCCGCCGTGGTCGGGCCAGCCCGCCGCACCGGTGCCCGCGGCCGAGCCGAGCGCTTCGCCCAAGCCCTCGCCCAAACCAAGTGCTTCGCCTAAGCCCTCGCCCAAACCGAGTGCTTCGCCCAAGCCCTCGCCCAAACCGAGTGCTTCGCCCAAGCCTTCGCCTAAACCGAGCCCGTCTGCGAAGCCGACGGCCCAGTCTTCTGGGGTTCCGGTAGGCGAGAAGCCAGACCCCTTGAACTCGGGCGTGAACCTGACGGTGGCCCAGATCAAGTACAAGGTGCTCGTCAAAGCGGTCGACGACGTCTGGGTGCGTTACCAGGTGGACGGACGGCCCAGCATGAAGTTTCCGCTCCGCAAGGACCGGGTGCTCGTGCTTCGTGCAGCGACCGAGGTCCGGCTCCAGGTTTCCAAGCCTGATTCGGTGACCTTCAGTCTGAATGGCGCGGGCTCCAAGCCCATGAGCCAGGTCAAAGGCCTGTCCGTTCGGCAAGGGGGAGCGACGCTCATCCTCTCTGCTCAAAACATTGAAAAGACTCAGGATCCCTTCCCGGGAGAGCGCAATCTTCCGGCCGAAACGCCCCCGTCTCGTGGCGGCGCGTCATCCAATCCCCCAGTAACCCCGTAGTTATCCACATCAAAAGCCGACTTATCCACATTGGTTAAGACTCTGATTTCATTGCATATTTAACCTTATATTTAACCATTTTTGTGTTTAAGAAGAAAGTTATCCCCAAAATCCACGCTGGGCGCGGGTTTCGGGATTTTTGATGCTCCTTCCGTCAAAAAAACCTCGGTATTTCTAGGGGAATTTGAGGTTGAAGGTCGGAAATGCGGCAAAAAAGGCTGCAAACAGGCTCAGGCGGGAAATTTATCAACATCCTGGCTCGCCATGTTACCTAGCGGAACCATGTGGAAAATTCCCCGGTTGGAAGTGAAGGCGGCCTCGGCTGTTGTGGACGTGGACCTGATCCCGGTTTTTCAGGACGGGGGGAAGAAGGTGGTTCCCCAGGACGGTCCCTATCGCGCCCTTCTGGAACGGTTTCGCAAAGGGGAGGGCTTTGGGGCCCGCTCGGGGCAGACTGAGTTTGTCCGGTTCGGAGGTCAGGGTTCCTCCGAGAACGTCCTGTTCGTGGGGCTGGGTCAGGCCTCCGAGCTGACCGAAGAAAAGCTTCGCCAGGCCGGCGCTCATGCCTGGACCCGGCTCTGTGCTGAAAAATGCCCGAGCGCAGCCATTCATCTGGATGCTTTGCTGGATCTCCCGGTTGAGGGCGCCGCGGCCGATCCCCTGCTCCGGGTCCGTGCCTTTGCTGAGGGCCTGCTCCTGGGCGCCTACCGGTTTCCCAAGCACAAATCCAAGGAGGCGGCAGCGGCTTCGGCCAAGACGCCCGCATCGCTGGTCTTTGTCAGCCGCAAAAAGGCGATCAAGCCCAAGCTGGAGTGCGATTTGGCCCGGGTCCAGGCCGTGGTCGAGTGCGTGAACGTGGCCCGCGACTGGTCCAACGAGCCTTCCAACATCGGGACTCCGGCCTACTTTGCCCGTGAGGCGCAGCGGCTGGCACGCCAGTTCGGGCTCAAGTGCAAGGTGCTGGGAGAGGCCGAAGCGGCCCGGCAGAAGATGGGGCTCTTCCTGGGCGTGGGACAAGGGTCGGCCCGTGAGGGAAAAATCGTGGTCCTGGAATATCTGCCCAGGAACCCGGCACGCACCGTGGCTTTCGTGGGCAAGGGCATCACCTTTGATTCGGGCGGCATCTCGATCAAGCCCGCCACCCGGATGGAGGAGATGAAGCACGACATGACGGGTGCCGCGACCGTGTTCGGCGCCACGCTGCTGGCCGCCCGTCTCAAGTCGCCGAACCGCGTGGTCTGCGTGATGGGGTTCACCGAGAACATGCCCAGCGGGGATGCGCTCCAGCCTGGCAACGTGCTGCGGTCCCGCAACGGAAAGACCGTCGAGATCATCAACACGGACGCCGAAGGACGACTGATCCTGGCCGACCTCCTGGATTACGCGCAGGAGCTGAAGCCCGACGTCTGCGTGGATGCGGCGACCCTGACCGGCGCGATCGGAGTGGCGCTGGGCAAGCATTGCTGCGGCCTCTTTTCGAACGACGACGGGCTCGAGGAGGCCCTGGGAAGGGCTTCCCGCTCGACGGGCGAGAGGCTCTGGTCCATGCCGCTTTACGACGAGTACTTCGAGGACATGCGCTCCGAGACGGCCGACATGAAGAACAGCTGCAATGACAGCTACGGGGGTGCCATCCGGGGCGCCATCTTCCTGAAGCAGTTCGTCCGCAAGGGCCTGCCCTGGGCGCATCTGGACATCGCCACCGTGGCTTCGAACGTGTCGCACATTCCGTACTTCCCCAAGCGCGGGGCAAGCGGTGCCATCGTCCGGACCCTGGCCCAGTTTGCCCTGGATTACTGAACCGATGCCGGGGTGGGGGAATCGTCTGGCCGTTCTCGGGCTGGCCGCCTGTGCGGGGGCGGTGTCTTGCGCGGCGCCGGCCCATGCCGAGCCGTCCCGGGAGGGCTGGTACCTGGGAACAGGGCTTGTCCTGTCGGATCTGTACCGCACGGCTTCGGTTTCGACGGGAGACTTGGGGCCCGTCGGAGCCACCTATTTCCAGCTTCAGGTCGCCTACGCCACTCCCTGGCTCGGCATGACCCTGGTTCCCTCGCTCTCGTTCACCCCCATTGCCCGGAGCGATACCGACCAGTCGGTTTCCCAGCGTCTGTATTCCCTGATGGTCGCGCTCGAGGGGCGGGCATCTTTCGGGGATTACCGGTTCGGCACGGGGCTTCGGCTGTTCCAGCAGACCGGGAATGGCGGATCGGTCGTGCTGAACAATGGCAACTCGACCTCGACGTTCGCCAGGCCGGCTTTCGATTCCTGGGCCAGGAACGTTTTCCTGGATCTGGGGTTGGGTGACGAGGTGGCCAGGCTGGGCGTCGGGGTTCCCTTGCGCCTGGATCTGGACCTGTGGGGCACGAGCCTGCTGTCCTCGGCCCGGGCCCTGGACTGCGCGTTGTCCTTGAGTGTGGGGTGGCCATGAGACGAAATTCGGTGTTTTTCCAGGCGCTGGTCTTCTTTGGGCTCCTGTTGCCAGGAGCCGAGGCACGGGCCTTCACGCTTTCCTATTCCTCGGCCCTGCAGGGCTGGCAGGGAACGACGTTGACCTTCAAGACCAACTTCTCCAACTGTGGCATGCCCGTGGCCGAACTTTATTCGGCGGTCGACCAGGCACTCGAGCTCTGGAATACCGTGCCCACCAGCCGGCTCAGGCTGGAGCGCGGAGACGAAGTCACGACGACGGTCGCCCAGGCCCTGGCCGGGAGTGCCGCTTCCGGTTTGCCCACTCCGCTCCTGATCTGCGACCCGGACATGGAGAACACGTTCCGGGTGGGGGTGTCGCCCAATCTGGACCCGGACCCGGCCTTCAGCTCCAACAATATTCCGGCAGTGACGGTCCAGGCGCCCACGGCGCTGACCCTGGACTACGCGGTCCTGGTCCTGAACTCCGAAAGCGGCAGGTCGGCCCGGGTCTCGAACCTGGTTCCGACGACGCTGGCCGTGGTCCTGGCCCACGAGATCGGCCACGTGCTGGGGCTTGGGCACACGGCCGACCCGGTCAACCTGATGTATTACGACGCCACGGCCAGGACCCGCCTGTCGCTGTCCCAGGATGACATGGACGGAGTGGCCTACCTCTACCCCCGGGGCGAGCCGGGGCAGAACGGGCTTTTTGGCTGCGGCACCCTGACGGTGGGCGGGGAGGGACCGCCCCGGGGACCTCACGGAGGGGTCGCGGCTTTGGCTGAATTTGGTATGGTCCTGGTTCTCGCTGCCCTGGGCACGAGGTTCCTGAAAAGCAAGACCTGGAGAATGGCATGACCCCGAACCGCTTCTACATCGAGCAGTCCAAGGAATTCGAAGGCAAGATCGTCACCCTGCGCGGCTGGGTCTACCAGAAGCGCAGCTCGGGCAAGATCAAGTTCCTGAT
>CANFHS010000207.1 GCA_947446835.1 Bacteriovoracaceae bacterium | reverse complement strand
GGCCCCTTGCCTCCGCCGCCGCCACCCGCGGCGGCCTGCGCTCCGGCGATCTCGATGGCCAGATCCCCGTGCGCGATGGCGACCGGGCTGATGGAGATGCGGTCGCCCATCACCACGGTTCCGGTGCGCTCGTTGAGGACCACCTTGGCGCCCGTATCCACGTTCACCTGGATGTTCTCCAGCACCGCCAGAAGCTCGACCGTGTTGCCTTCGTAGTTGAACGGAACCACCACATCCACGGTCCCACTGTCACGCGACATGGCAAACTTGCCGCCCAGCTCGCCGTTGATCAGGGTGGCCACCCGGGCCGAGGTCGTGAAATCGGGATTATGGAGCGCCAGACGGAAGTTCTTTTTCTGGGCGAAGTTGGTGTCCAGATCCTTCTCGATGGTCGCGCCCGCGACCACGCGGCCCACCGTCGGGAAGGTCTTGCTCGTGCCGTCGGCCACGGAGCCGATCGAGACCGCGCCTTGCGCCACGGCGTAGACGTTCTGGTCGCCCGCGCGGAGCGGGGTCACGAGGAGCACGCCGCCTTCGAGGCTGCCCGCATCACCGATCGAGCTGACAGTGATGTCGATCCGATTCCCCACCCTGGCAAAGGGAGGAAGCTTGGCGGTCACGATCACGGCTGCCGCGTTCTTGCTCTTCACGGCGGCGTTGCCCTGGATGTCCAGGCCCAGCTTTCCGAAGAGACGCGAAAGCGACTGGCTGGTGACGTCCACGCTGGAGTCCCCGGTGCCCTTCAGGCCCACCACGATGCCGTAACCGATGAGGATGTTCTCGCGCACGCCCTTGACGGTGGCGATGTCCTTGAGGCGCGCGGCCTGTGCCTGGCGCGGCGCCGCGAGCAGTGCCGCAAGCAGGCCCACCAGGGCCGCGCCCCGCAAGAATCGTGCTTTTGGCGAGGCGGCGCGCGCCTCAGCGGTTGGCTTCAAGTCGATATTCATAAAGTTTCCCGGAAGGGGTCGTGTCGTCGTCACTGATGTCCGCCCCGCGGACGATGGCCAGCATCGAGACCAGACGGGTGGCGTTGCGGTAGGGCACCTTCTTGGTGCCGCGGATCTTGTAATTGCCGTTGGGGTAACGCTCGATGATCTCGGCCATGATCGTGTCCCCGGCCTTGATCCCGAGCGACTTAGACAGGTCGATGTCACCCGTGCTGGCCTGGCGGGTCTCACCCCCGACGAGGCCGGCGGGCTGGGAGCCGCTGGCGCCAGCCGTGGCGGGCGCGCGATTCGCGCCCGAGCTTGAGCTCTTGACCTGGTCCGAACCGCCGCCACTCAGGATGCGCTCCTGCGCAAGCTCCAGCTCGTAATCCTTCTCCTTGGGGCTGAGCGTCCGGGCCACTTCGATCGCGACGTCGCGGAGCAGGTCGGCCTCGACCACCACCGAGACGATGTCGCCCACGCCGCGGACCTTGTTCTTGGTGAAGAAGTAGTTGGTCTGGCCATCGGAGGCCCAGAGCGACCCCTCGTTCGTCGACTCATCCACGAAGTCAGCCCGCGTGGCACGGCTTCCGTTCTTGAAGTTCCTGCGCGGCTGGGGCGCCATCTCCTGCTCATCCGCGGCCTCTTCCATCGAGGAAGCGCGCCGCTGGTCCCTGCGTCCGGCGGCCATCTGGTCGTCTGTCACCCAGGAGCCCCGACCCGGCGACTCGCGCCAGCCCGAGCTCGCCGGACTACGGTCGGAATGCCCGACCGGCCCGTAGGAATCCGCGCGCGTTTCGGGCTCGGACTCTTCGGCGAGCACGCCGCGCTCGGTCCAGGCGCCCCCGGTGGTGGGCCGATCCGCAACCGGATCAGAGTCATCCAGGTCCCGCCGCAAGCCGCCCAGGAGCTGGCCGCAGCCACCCAGGAGCAGTGAGGAAAGGACCAGGGTCAGCAGGAGGCGCTTGCCCGCTTTCACAGTCTCACCTCCACGACGCCCGTCTCGACGAGCTTGCCCACCAGGAGCCGCTTGCTCTTCTGGCTCAGGACGCGGACAGGAGCCTGGAGGTAGGCAGGCTCCTCGGCTGTGCCTTGGGTCGAGAGGATCACGCCTCCCACCTGCATGCGGATCTGGACGGTGTCGCCCCGCTTGAGGTCAGGCACCCGCTGCACGGCGCTCGAGAGCACCATCTGTCCTTCGAGAAGCGTCTGGCGCGCCTCCAGCGATGCCAGGGGCGCTTGACGGTCCAGCAGGAGGCCCCGCATCTCGCGCGCCATGCCCTGGGAGACATCCACGTCCTTGAGCTCAAACCCTTCGTTCGTCAGCCTCTCGCCAGGGAGCACGCGGTGCTTGGCAATCCAGGCCGGCATCCGGGCCTGGAACTGGGCCCAGCATTCAGTCTGGGCCTTGCCCTGGACCATGAGGCGCGCGTAGCCGCGACCGGTATCGTTCAGGAGGCTTGCGCTCTGGGCGCCGGCCGGCAGCTGGCCGCCGACGCAGGAAAGGCCCTCGGCGGCCACGGAGACCTGGGCGCCGGGATAGGCCTGCTGGATCTGGGTGCGCGCCAGCTCGGCCAGCCGGGCCGCCGGTGCGGCGTGCGCCGGAGTCGCGGAGAGGAGGGCGGCAAGGATGCGGAGAAGGTGTTTCAGTTTCACTTGATGTTCGCCGTGGCGCCCAGCATCTGGTCGGCCACTCCCATGACTTTGGTGTTCATCTCGTAGGCCCGCTGGGTCTGGATCATGTCGACCATGCTGTTGGCCACGTTCACGTTGGAGCCTTCGAGCGCGCCCTGGGAGAGCGAGCCCAGGCCGTTTTCTCCGGGAATTCCCTGCAGAGGAGCCCCGGAGGCGAGCGTGGGCTTGTAGATGCCCTCGCCGCGGGCCGAGAGCCCCTGCTCGTTCTGGAAGGTCACCAGCTGGATCTGTCCCAGCACGGCCTCGCCGTTGTTGGGCAGGGAGACCTTCACCTCGCCGTTGGGCGCGATCTGCACGCCCATGGCGTTCGGAGGAATGTTCACGGGCGGAACGAGCTGCGCGCCGTTGGAGAGGACCATGCGTCCCTGCGAATCGAGCTTGAAGGCGCCGGTACGGGTGTAGCCGATCTCGCCGTTCTGCAGCTGGACGGGCAGGAAACCGCGTCCGTCGATCATCAGGTCGTAGGGGTGATTGGTGATCTTGGCCGGACCCTGTTCGAAGTTCTTATGGAGCGCGCCCACCTTGACGCCCAGGCCCTGCTGCACGCCCACCGGGCTTTGGGTGGTGGCGCCGAGCTGGCCGCCGGCCTCCTTGATGGTGTCGTACATGAGGTCGGAGAATTCGTTGCGCGACCGCTTGTAGCCATCGGTGTTCACGTTGGCCAGGTCGTTGGAGATTCGCTCGATGTTGGCCGACTGGGCTTCAAGCCCGGTGGCGGCGGTCGACAGGGCGCGGATCATGCGCGACTCCCTTCAGCCCGGAGGCCCAGATCAAAGTTTGCCGACATCGTTGGCCTCCCTGCCCATCAGGTCCCCGAAGGTCTTCATGGCCTTCATGTCGTGCTCGAAAAGACGGTTGGCGCGGATGAGATTGGTCATCTCCTCGATGGGGTTCACGTTGGAGGTCTCCAGCATTCCCTGGCGAACCACCGTCTGCTGGGGCGCCTTGGAGACGTTCGCGGCATCGCGATTCTCGAAGAGCGCGCCACCCCATTTGCGGAGCCCCTTGAGGCTCTGGAACTCCACCACGTTCAGCTTGGCCAGGCGCTGGTCGCCGGCAAAAAGTTCGCCTTCCTCGGAGACCGAGAACTGCGTTCCGCGGTCGCGCAGATTGATCATCCGGGCGACGACCGAGGGATCCTGCGGAGTGCCCTGGCCGGGCACAGCGGCTCCGGGAACCTCGGCGCCCGGCTGCCCGGGCTGGGGCGCCAAGCCTCCTGCCTGGGCCGAGAGGACCGGATAACCTTCGGAGGTCACCAGGCGCCCGTCCTGGGCCACCTTGAAGCTGCCCTGGCGCGTGTAACGCAGGCCAAAGGGCGTGCTCACTTCGAAGAAGCCCTGACCATCGAGCGCCATGTCCAGGGGCGAGTTGCTCACGCGCAGGTTGCCCTGGCGGAAATTGGTATGGCTCCCGTCGACCACGACGAAGGCCTGG